>DVLP01000166.1 GCA_018715445.1 Candidatus Avipropionibacterium avicola
CGGACCGGCTCGACGACCTTCTTGAAGTCCAGCAGGGCCGGCTTCGGTGTCAGGTCCGGGAAGACGCAGCCGTCGGTCACGAACGCACCGTCGTGCAAGGGTTCGTCGAAGTCACCACCGTAGGCGTGGAACTCCTGGCCGGAGTCGGCCCGGGTGCGGATCCCGTGGTCGATCCACTCCCAGATGAATCCGCCGACCAGCCGTCGTGAGCCCTCGAACAGCTGCTGGTACTCCGTCAGGCCGCCGGGGCCGGTGCCCAGGGCATGGCCGTACTCACACAGCACGAAGGGCAGTCCGCGGCGGTGCTCGTCGGCCTCGGCATCGGGCAGCGGTTCCTCGGCGAAGGCGGCGATCGTGGCCAGGTCCTCATGGCTGGTGTACATCTGGGACCACAGGTCGACCGCGGTGCTGCGCTGGTCACGCTCGTAGTGGACCAGCCGGTCGGGGTCACGATCCTTGGTCCATCGCGCCATGGCGATCAGGTTGTCGCCGTCGCCGGCCTCGTTGCCCAACGACCAGCAGAAGATCGAGGGATGGTTCTTGTCACGCTCCACGGTGCGCTGCATCCGGTCGACCAGCGCGTCACGCCAGGTCGGGTCCTCGGTGGGGTCACCGTCGTAGCCGTAGGCGTAGAAGCCGTGGGTCTCCAGGTCGTTCTCCAACATCACCCAGAAGCCCAACTCGTCAGCCAGGTCACAGAACCAGGGGGCCGGTGGGTAGTGGGAGGTGCGGATCGCGTTGACATTGTGCTGCTTCATCAGCACCAGTTCGGCCCGGGCTCGCTCCGGAGTGACGAGCCGTCCGTGGTCAGGGTCGAACTCGTGGCGGTTCATGCCGCGCAGCAGGATCGGGCGGCCGTTGACCAGCACCTGGGCGTCGACCACCTCGACCCGACGGAAGCCGATGCGGAGCCGGACCTGCTCGCCCGGGGTGGTGACGAGCAGCTCGTACAACCGTGGCGTCTCTGCGGTCCACGGATCGACCTCGGTGAACTCGTGGAGCCGTGCCGCCGGCGCCTGCTCCAGTCCGAGCTCGGCGCAGTCCACGACCGCATCGGTGACGGCGGCCCCGTCGCGGGTGACCTCGACCTCGAGGGTGCCGGCGCCGCTCACGTGGTCGTAGTCGGCGTGGACGAAGACGTCCTCGATCCCGTCGGCCGGACGGGCCTGGATCTCCACGTCACGGAAGATCCCGGGCAGCCACCACATGTCCTGGTCCTCGGCATAGGTGTGCGCGGTCCACTGGAAGACCCGGACCGCCAGGACATTGGTCCCTGCTTGCACGATCCCGGTCAGGTCGAACTCGTGGCTCAACCGACTGCCGCGGATGCTGCCGAGCTCCACGCCGTTGACCCAGACGGTCGCGCCGGCGTCGACCCCGTGGAAACGGATCCGGGGGTGGTCGCCGAACTCCTTGCCCAGCTTGAAGGTGGTGACGTGGTCACCGATCACGTTCGCGTCGCCGACATGGGGCGGATCGACCGGGAACGGGAAGCGGACATTGGTGTACCACGGCTGACCGGTGCCGCCGTCGGTGAGCGCCCAGTGCCCGGGCACCTGGAGCGGGGTGAAGTCGGAGCCGAGCTTGCCGGTGGTCCAGCGATCGTCCTCGGGCACGTCGGCCGCACTGGGGGAGAAACGGACCTTCCAGCGCCCGGCCAAGGACAGCGTCGGCGCATCGGTGTGCAGCCAGGCCCGCGGCGCGCAGGTGCCCTGCGACGGTGCGACGGACTCGATCGTGTCGTTCAACGACACCGGGTCGACCCGGGTGGGATCGGTCGTGGGGTCGGTGGTCAGGGGCGCATCGGTGGTCACCGGCGACATGCTACGGGTCGACCCGGCGTGCGGACATGTCCGGAATCACTTCCCGGGACTCGTCGAGGCTCAGACCCGACACCATCAGCAGGTCGGTCAGGACCGAGCGGATCTGGGCCACGATCACGCTCGACGAGAGCGAGGGCCCGAGCGGCAGGTCCGCCGAGCGTCGCGCGATCCGCAGCAGGTGGGGGCGGGGTCGACTCGGCAGCCGACGGTTCCACAGCTCGCCGGCCATCAGCTCGGTGACCTCGGCCAGCTCGTCGAGACTGCGGTGGCAGCTCAGTGGCACTTCCTCCCCGCGCCACAGCGCGATGTCGACCCGCCGCGCCAGCACGCCGAGGTCACCCACGAGCCGGGCCACGGCGGACGGCAGCCGCGCGTACGGCGCGACACGGACCAGCGCGCTGCGACGCAGCACCGAGTGGCGGGCCGCCGACACCATCTCGCGCCGCACCTCGTTCAGGTGCTGCACGGCCAGGTCCAGCTCGCCGAGCTGGGTCAGCGCGGCCCGGGCCCGGTCGCGATCAGCCTCGGCCAGGGCGGCGGACAGCTCCCGCAGCACGAGGCTCGTACGATCCAACAGGCGTGCGGTGAGCACCCGTGGCCGGGTGAGCAGGTCCGACGGAGTGAGAGCGGCGACCGCCAGGGCCAGCAGGCAGCCGACCAACGCGTCCACCCAGCGGTCCAGGCCCTGGCTGATGCTGGGCGACAAGGTCGCCACGATCAGCGACTGCACCCCGGCCTGCACGGTGATGGTGGGTCCGGCGTTGACCAGGGTCGCCAGCGACATCGACACGAAGGTGATCAGCACCAGCTGCCAGGCGCCGGAGCCCAGCAGGTGCACCCCGAGGTCACCGACCCCGACCCCAATCGCCACGCCGAGGGCGACCTGTCGGGCCCGTTGGGTGCGTTGGGCGTGGCTGATCCCCAGCACGAGCAGGGCCGCCACCGGGGCGAAGAAGGGGGAGTCGTGACCGAGTGGGCCCGAGGCCACCCACCAGGCGCAGCCCGATGCCACACCACCCTGGCCCAGGAGCAGCAGCCTGGCGCGCCATCGGTCGACCCGTGTCACCCGACCATCCTTCGGATCGTTGTCCTCTGGTCAGCACCGGCCACCGTCGGGTCCAGTCTGCTGCGGGTGCGCGCCCGACGGGTTACGCCGGTGTTCCAACCACGCGACAGTTGTCGGACCGGTGCGCTCCAGTGGGTGTTGTTCAGGTCATGGGCGCGGTCAGGTCGTGGGTGGGTCGGTCTCATCGGGGATCGGGACCGCCGCCTCGATGCCTTCGTAGGCCCGGGGGTCCTCCCGCGGCTCGAGGTGGGTGGTGACCTGCAGGGTCGGGAAGGACTCGACCAGGGCCTGCTCGATCTCCTCGACGAGGTCGTGGCCGCGGGTGACCGACCAGTCACCGGGGACCAGGACGTGCATGGTGGCGAACTGCAGGTGACCGGACTGACGGGTCCGCAGCGCGTGGACGGCCACCTCCGGGCCGGTGAAACCGGCCACCACCTGGGCGATCCGTCGGTTCTCGTCCTCGGACAGGGTGCGGTCCATCAGGCCGTGCACCGACTCGATCATCAACCGGATCCCGGTGACGATGATGTTGATCCCGACGGCGAAGGCCACGACCGCGTCGAGCCGGTACCAGCCGGTCAGGGCGACCAGGGCGACACCGACGATCACCCCGACCGAGGTGACGACGTCGGTCATCAGGTGCTTGCCGTCGGC
>DVLP01000167.1 GCA_018715445.1 Candidatus Avipropionibacterium avicola
CCAGCCCGCCGCGCCCTGCGCCTCGGCCACGTCCTGGCCGCCTGCACGATCCAGTCGCCGCTCGACCTTCCTGCCTGGCCGACCGCCGACCGGCTGCGCCAGTGGGCCGAGCTCGACGAAGCAGGCTGGCAGGGACTCCGCATCACCCCAGACGTCCTGACCACTGGCAAGGAGAGCGCCGATGACCGAACGCCCGACCGGAGCTGACACCGACATCCACCAGCGCCTGGCCGACCTGGTCGCCGGGCAGTCGGTGATGGGGATCTTCCGTGCCCTGGGGACGGGCCGCACCCTCGAGCTGGCCAACCGTGCCTGGGACCTGGGGATCGACCTGGTCGAGGTCCCGGTGAGTGAACCGGAGGCGTGGGACACCCTGGAGGCGGTGGTCGCGGCGGGCCGTGAGCGAGGCCGTACGGTCGGTGCCGGTACGGTCGTCGACTCGGTCCAGGTGGAACGGTGTGCCGAGATCGGGGTTGGCTTCACCGTGGCTCCGGGACTCGATCCGGAGGTGGTCCGGGCCAGCGAGCAGGCCGGCATCCCGCACCTGCCCGGGGTCGCCACACCGAGCGAGGTCCAGCAGGCCCGTCGGCTGGGATGTCTTGTCCTGAAGGCGTTTCCGGCGTCGGTGCTCGGCCCCGAATGGTTCGCTGCGATACACGGTCCGTTCCCGGATCTGCTGCTGGTCGCCACCGGTGGGGTGAACGCCAGCAATGCCGGTGACTTCCTGTCCGCCGGTGCCGCGATGGTCGCGCTCGGCTCCGCCTTTGCCGATGAGTCCCAACTGGACGCCGTCGCAGCCCTCACCGGGACGCAGAAGCCACGATGACGATCACTGGCCCCGTGGATCCGACTCGCTGAGGTGGCGGATCGCCGCTCCGAGGACGTCCTGGAGATCGTCGATTCCCTTGTGGAGCTCGGATCCTGACGAGCCCAGGTGACCGAGGATCTCCTGGACGTCCCGGCTGAAGGTGCCCGTCTCCACCGGAAGCTGGGCGACGCCGGGGATCAGTCCTTTCTCGTTGGTGACCCACACCCCTGCCTGCGCACACCACGCGTGCGCGCACATCATGGCCGCATGGGTGCAGCAGAGCACAACGTACGCGGAGTCCTCCCGTCGGGCGCCCTTGCGGGCGGCGCCGAGGACAAACTCCACCTGCCAGGTGTTGGCGACCAAGGCCGCACGCAGCGCGTCCGGGTACGGGTTGAGGTGACGTTTCCACCGGGCCAGCAGGGAAGTGGGATCCGCCAGCGGCACGGCGATCGCGACCTCCCCGGCGTAACTGACGTCCAGGAATCCCAAGGGATGACCCGGCTGGGTGTGGAAGGCGAAGTCGCCGGCGATCGCCCGACGGACCTGCTCCTCGACGCGATCCACCTCGCGCAGGATCCAGTCGACAGGACTGTCGGCGACTCGGAGCCAGGCGCCACCGTCGACCCAAGGGCCCCACTGGCCGGGACCGGCGATCGGAGTCGGTCGGCCCGTCCACTTCTCTGCCACGGTGGCCAGACCTGCAACATCCAACTGGTCCCGGCGATAGTGAACGCCGAGGTCGTGGTCTGAGTCAGCGGCGTGGTCACCTCGGGCGCGACTGCCGCCGAGAGCGACCGCCGAAACTCCGTTGATGCCGATCAGGTCGTCAGCCATACGGCTCAACAGGTCATCGGTGACTCCAGGATGGGGTGGCATGGGTGGATTCTCCACCTCCGGCTGCGCTGCGGCCATTGATTTCCGGTTTCCACGCTGACCTGGTGCCGGTGACACTGTCGTTTCATGCAATCGTGCGATCCGGACCCGAGGGCGGCTGGGTCACCAGACGGCGTGGGCGAGTCGACCCGACACGACCGTGGCAGCGACCTCGGTCTGAGCGAGCCGCTCGGCCACCTCTGCGCTGGAGCCCTGCCAGGACAGGGGATTCTCGTCCAGCACCATCACGTCGCCGAGCCCGCCGACCGCCAGGCGGTCGATCCCGTTGGTGGAGCAGCGCAGCGCTGTGGTGACGTCGACGGCCTCGTCCGGATGCCAGGCGGGGTGGTCGGTCGCACCGCGGTGCACCGCTGCCGCCATCGCCAGCCAGGGGTCGAGTCGAGCCACCGGAGCATCCGATCCGAACCGGACGTCGACACCGGCCTCGACCATGGTGTGGGTCCGGAAGCACCGATCGGTGCGGTCCGGCCAGCAGCGCTGCATCGCATCGACGTCATCGAGCAGGTGGGCAGGTTGCACACTGGCGACCAGTCCGATCCTTGCCATGGCAGCGATCTCGGCATCACCGATCAACTGGGCATGCTCGATGGACCCGGTGGCGCCGGCCTCGTCGAAGGCGGCCACCGCGTCGCGGACCGCGGCATCGCCGATCGCGTGCAGTGCCACGGTGAGCCGATGCCGTACGGCGGTGGCGAGCAGTTCGCGGAGCTCGTCCGGCGTGACATTGCAGACCCCGTACGGCGAGGACAGGGCCGAGCCATCCGCGTACGGCTCACAACAGAAGGCCGTACGGGTGCTGAGCGAGCCGTCGGAGATGATCTTCAACGGACCGAGTCGCACCAGATCAGACCCGGGGTGGATCGGGTCACCAGTGGCCAGTCCGGTCGCCAGGGCCGAGTCGAGGTCGACCGGATAGATACCGGCCTCGATCCGCGGCATCGGTGTCTCGACCCAACCGGCCAGGGCCATCCGCTCGGCCCACCGCTCGTGGTTCGGGGCGAACTCGAGGTCCACCAGGCCGACGACCCCACGGCGTACGGCATCGGCCAGCACGCGGCGGACCTGATGATCGTCCGGCTCACCCACCCCGGGAAGCTCGCTCAGCCGGGAGTACAGCTCGAACCACTCCGCCTCCTCGACGATGCCGTCGCGCGGACCCATCCCGAGCAGCCGCAGTGCGGTCGAGTTGAGCCAGCCGTGATGGGCATCCCCACTGATCAGCACGGTCGGCACGTCGCCGGTCACCGCATCCAACTCGGCCACGCTCGGCTGGCGGTCCCAGATCGCAGTGCGGTGACCGTAGCCCTGGACGGTGGTGCCGCTGGCCGGGACCCGGGACAGGTGCTCGGCCAGCACGGCGCAGACCTCGGCGCTCGAACGGGTTCCGGACAGGTCCAGCCGCTGGGTGCTCAGCGCCCACTGCCCCAGGTGGACATGGCGGTCCCACAGCCCCGGCAGGGCCCAGCGACCGTCCGCCCACAGTGCCGTCTCGTCCGCACCCCGGGCCAGGCCGACACCGATCTCGGTGATGATCCCGTCGCGGATGCGCAGGTCCACCGGGGCGGCGTCGGTCGGGGTCGCCGCAGTCAGGTCGAGCGGGCGAACGTCGCGGACCAGGATGTTGTCGGACACCCGCCCGACGGTACGTGACCTGGGGCGTTGTGGTCGTGCTGGCCCCTCGACGAGCTCGGGGGTCGTGGGGATGGTCTGCCCCTCGACGGGCTCGGGGGTCGTGGGGAACGGGCTGCCCCTCGACGAGCTCGGGGGTCGTGAGGAGGCTCGGGGTGCGTCAGTACTGGATCTCGAAGAGTGCGCGGTACAGGTGGTGGTCGGAGCCGTACTTGTCGGCGGCCAGGGCGCTCACCCGGCCACCGTGGGTGACATTGCGGGAGATGAACGCGTAGTCGTACTTGCTGCTGGCGCCCAGGGTCCGTTCCCCACTGCGGCAGGCTTTCTCGCCGCAAGTGACGCTCGGCCCGGCGTTGCCGAACCACTTCGCGTCGGTCTGGTCGGCCTCGTAGAAGTCACCGATCCCGGTGTACTGGCTGTCCTTGGTGAGCCGGTACATGTTGGTCATCGCGTTCCAGTTGGGCAGCGCGTTGAAGTCGCCGCCGACGGTCACCGCCTGACCGTCGGTCCAGATCCGGTCGTGGAGCAGGCTGCGGATCTTGGCGGTCTGGGCCTCGCGGGCGGTGTGGTCCTCGGGATCCTGGAAGGCGCGCAGGTGGGTCACGCAGGCGCGCAGGCCGGTGGCCGAGTGGCCCGGGATCGCCACGTCGCCGCACAGCAGCTTGAAGTTCTTGGTCCGCTTCTCACCGTCGGGGTACGCGTCG
>DVLP01000168.1 GCA_018715445.1 Candidatus Avipropionibacterium avicola
TCCCTCCCGCGAATCCAGGGCCGGCAGCCGCAGGGGAGCGTCCACGAAGACGGCGGTGTCGACGCCCAACCGCTCGGCAGCTGCGGTCAGGACAAGGGCCCCGTACGAGTGACCGATCGCCACCGACACCGGGCCGTCCACCATCCCGCCCACGGTGTGGACCACGGCATCGGCCGCCCGATCCACCGAGCCGTCCGGATCGGGAGCGGACCGCCCGTGCCCGGGCAGGTCGAGGGCCAACACCCGACATCCCTGTCCTGCAAGCAGAGCCGAGACCTGCCACCAGCTCTCCCCCGAGCCGGCCAGTCCGTGCAGCAGCACGACCACCCGGTCGCCGCTGCCCTCCTCGACGACAGTGAGTTCCATGCCCGCCATTCAAGCAGGAGGCGACACCAGTGCCCACGATCCAACCCCTGCCCCAAACGCTGTCCCAATCTGAACTACAGTTTCGGTCATGCGTGGGAATGGGACACCGTCCAGTGTGGTTCGAGTCGGCCTGATCGGGGCCGATCGTTTTGTGCACAAGATGACCGACATCGCCAGGAAGGTCGGTCACCCCAATCTGCGGCTGATCCCGGGACCGTTCCTCAACGAGTCGGACGCCAAGTCGGCACAGAAGATCGCCGGCGAGGTCGACGTGCTGCTGTTCGCCGGGCCGTTGCCGTACGACCGGACGATCTCCCAGCTCGGGGAGCTCGGGGTGCCGGCCACCTACGTCCCGACCGGCGGCCCCGCCCTGCACGCCTCACTGGTTCGCGCCCTCACCGACGGACTCGACCCGCGCCGGCTCAGCATCGACTCGATGGCCAAGGGCGACATCGCCGACGCCTACACCGAGGTCGGGGTCTCCTCCCGCCAGACCCACTCGATGCCGTACGAGGAACGGATCGACATCGCGACCTACGTCGAGTTCCACCGCGCGCTGTACGCCAAGGAGCGCACCACCGGCGCGATCACCACGATCCCCCGCGTGCTGGACCAACTGCGTGACGCTGGGATCCCGGCGCTGCTGATGGAGCCGGCCCTGCTCACCCTGCGCCAGAGCCTGCAGACCGCCGTCCTGCTGGGCAGCGGGGCCCAGTTCGAGGAGTCACGGATCGCGGTCATCATCGTGCAGTTCCCGGCGAGCACGCTGCCACCGCGGACCAGCCCGGCGCAGTACTGGTTCCAGGAGCTGCGCCTGGCCCTGCAGCGCGAACTGCTGCGCGAGGCCCGACGGATGGACGCGATCGTGCTGCCCCACGACCAGGACAGCTTCCTGGTCTTCACGACCTACGGCTCCCTGCGCCTGGTCACCGACGACCTGACCACCGCCCCGTTCGTGCAGCGCGTCTCGAACGCCCTCAGCATCGACCTCGAGGTCGGGATCGGCCTGGGCCGTTCCACGGTCGAGGCGGAGAACAATGCCTACCGCGCGATCGCTCGTTCCGGCTCGGGCGAGGGCCGCTCGGCCTACCTGGTCAGCGGCGACGGGACCAGCCTGCGCCTGACCGCCGACGGCGCGGTCCCCGAGCTGCCCAACGAGGACACCGAGGACTCCGACGACCGGCTGCTGGGGGTGCTGCGGACCCTGGTCGAGCACCTCACCGACTCCGGCGACGGACGACTGGTCGTCGAGGCCAGCACGGTCGCCCAGATCACCGGGGTGACCCTGCGAACCGCCCGACGCACCCTGCAGGCGCTGGTCACCCAGGGCCTGGCCTGGCCACTGCCTCCGGCTCGCACCAAGAAGGTCGGGCGGCCCCCCATGCTCTACCAGCTGCTGGGCGAGCGTCTGGACGACGAGACCGTAACGACGCCCGAACAGGACAGCGAGAACGACTGACAGTCATTGGTCCTGTCCGTAAGGCTCAATCCGGCATTGCACCAATCGCCGTACTGGGGTTGAATCGATCTCCAGCAGCGAACGCACCCACATCGGAGAGCCATGACAGCCACGACCGCGTCCACAGCGGTGACCTCCCCCGCCGTCCACGTCCTCGTCGATCCGGCCGCCGTGGTCCGCCGCCAGGAGGCCGGGGACCATGCGTACGGCCTGCAGGCCCTGGAGGCCCTGGACCACCTGCGCCTGGCGTACGGCCAGTGGTCGCCGGGCCAGCCGCTGCCGCCGACCGGCGTGCTGCTGATCGCCGAGGCCGACACGCTCGCCCCCGAGGACCTGACCGCCATCACCGCCTGGGTGGAGAACGGCGGACAACTGGTCGTGACCGCTGCCGTGCCGACCCTGGCCGAGCTCGCCGGGGTCGACGCCACGGAGCGCGGTCAGGGCCTGGTCGCCTTCGATGCCGCGCAGTGGAGCCAGAGCGCCCCCCGCGCCCTGCGTGCCCTCGGTGGCCACGCCCTGCAGCCGGGCGACGGTGTCGAGGTGCTGGCCCACTGGGAGGACACCCCGCAGGCCGCTGCCGCGATCACCCGCCGCGAGCACGGGTCCGGCACGGTCACCTGTTTCGGTGTCGACCTGTGGCAGAGCGTGGTCCGGATCCTGCAGGGCTACCCGGTGCTGGAGGACCACGCGCCGGCCGCGGACGGTTCGGCCCCGATGGACGAGGGTGTGCTGAAGGCCGAGGACGGGATGGCCCTCGACGTCGACCACGACCGTCGTACGCCCCCTGGTGAGCCCGAGGTCGACGGGCAGTACCCGTTCGGCTACCCGCCGCCGTACGGCCCCCCGATCTTTGACCTGCCGCAGGCCGACCTGTGGGTCTCGGCGCTGGCCCAGACCCTGTGGACCGGGCTGGACCGCACGGCCGGCGCCCACGGCTGGGTGCACTACTGGCCGGCCGGGGTCCCGGCGATGGGCCACATGTCCCACGACTCCGACGGCAACGACGATGCCGACGGCCAGGCCGCACTGGACTCCTTCGCCGAAGCCGGTGTCGCCGTGACCTGGTGCCAGGTGTACCGCGACAACGCCTACTCGCAGCACATCTACGACCAGATCACCGCCGACGGTCACGAGCACGCCCTGCACTACAACGCCATGGACGATGCCGACATCGCCCAGTGGGGTTGGGAGCAGATCCAGGGCCAGTACGCCTGGGCCCAGAAGGTGACCGGGGTCGAGCGGATCCGGTCCAACAAGAACCACTACACCCGGTGGGAGAACTGGACCGAGTTCTACGAGTGGTGCGAGAAGCTCGGCATCGAGATCGACGAGTCCCGCGGCCCGAGCAAGCTCGGCACCGTCGGGTTCACCTTCGGCACCGCCCACGTCGACTTCCCGATGGGTGAGGTCGCGCTGGGCAACCGCCGGATGAACGTGCTGAACCTGCCGTTGCACACCCAGGACCTGGGCCATGCCGGCCATCCGTCCTGTCGTGACGTGATCTTCGACGGGGCGGAGTCGGTGCACGGCGTGGCGCACTTCCTGTACCACGGCCCCCACCTGCGGGAGAAGCCGTACGTCCGTCGGACCTGTGCCGAGGTGGCCGAGCTGGGTCGTCAGCGCGGGATGCGCTGGTGGACCGCCGGCCAGATCAACGACTGGGAGCGCGCCCGTCGCGAGGTCCAGGTCCAGGTCGAGCCGCAGGAGCAGGGCTGGCAGGTCACGGTGACCTCGTCGGTCGACCTGTCCGAGGTCGGGCTGGTGCTCCACCTCGGCGAGCAGACCGGTGCCGTCACCGCCACCACTGCCGACGGGGTCAGCGCACCGGTCACCGAGGTGAGCCGCCACGGTCGGCGTTGGTACGAGCTCGGTGCCGACGTCCGTCAGGGCACCGTGGTCTGGCAGGTCGTCCCGGCATGAGCAGCGAGGTCACCGCGCCACCACTGGAGCTCGGCTGGGACCGCCGCGAGATCACCCCGACCTGGCCGACCGCACTGGCCGGATTCGCTTCCAGGGCAGCGATCGGGCCCGCCGAGGAGGTCGTCTCCCCGCTGCACCTGCGCACCGTCGCCCTGCGTCAGGGTGACGATGTCGTGGTCATGATGGTGGCCGACATGTTGTGGTGGGGCCCCGACAACATGGCGCAGGTGCAGGCCGAGGCCAGCCAACGCTACGGGCTGGCGCCCGAACAACTGGTGCTCCAGGGCACCCACACCCACTCGGCACCCCAACCGTCGCAATGGTTCAGTTCCGGACTGGGCATCGCCGACCCACGCTGGGTCGATCTGCTGCACCAGCAGGCGATTGCGGCGATCGGTGCCGCCCTGGAGGACCTGGTCGAGGTGAGGGTCGACCTGGCCCAGGGCCGCTACCACCTCGGGGTCGAGCGCCGCTTCGCCCGCAGCGCCGGCAAGGAGCGGGCGGCCGAGCTGTCGGAGCTGCTCAGCGTGATCACCTTCCGTGACACCGACGGCGCACCGGTGGCCACCCTGTTCCACCATGCCTGCCACCCCACCCTGCACCACGGCAACGCGGTCTCGGCCGACTTCCCCGGAGCCGCCATGGGCTCGCTGGAGGAGAACGGATCCCCGATCGCGCTGTACCTGCAGGGATGTTGTGGCAACGTCAACCCCGATCGCTACGAGGGCACCAAGTTCCACTCCGGTGACAGCACCGAGATCCTCGCGATGGGCACCCAGCTCGCGACCGCCGTCCGGGACCTGCAGCCCAGCGCCGAACCGATCCACGTGGACCTGTCGACCGACCACTCGGCGATCGACCTGCCCACCGAGCCGGCCCCCGACCAGGCCACCCTGGAGTCGATCGCCGCCGGCGACTCGCTGATGACCTCGAGTTGGGCGCAGCTCCTGCTCGAGCGTCCCGAGCGTCGCCACGGTGCCCCCATGGTGCTGACCCGGGTCTGGTTCGGCGACGGGCTGCAACTGCTCGGACTGTCGGCCGAGGTGACCAGTCCGTACGCGAACTCGGTGACCGCTGAGCTCGGCGAGCGGGCACTGACGCTGGGCTACTGCAACGGCATGCTCTGCTACGTGGTCTCGGCCATGCAGCAGGTCGACGGCGGTTACGAGGCCAACGACGCCCCGTACTGGTTCGGCCTGCCCGGACCCTTCACCGCCGACCTCGAGCCGCAACTCACCGGCGCCCTGCTCGAGTTGGGTCACCGCCCGGCGCCCTCGCGGGCCGCGGTCGCGCATCGCTGAGACCGTTGGGCTGAGGTCCGTGGGCTGGCGCACCTGCGTCACACTTTCCTTCTGACACACGACGTCCCGGCCTTCGACGGGCTTGCTGCCCGCCGGAGACCGGGACGTCGGTGGTGTGGGACTCAGCCTGCAGTCAGGGCGCGGTGCACCTTCTGGATCGCGGTCGCGATGTCGGCCACGTCCTCATCGGTGAAGTTCTCGTTCCACCCCAGGACCATCATGGTGCCGCCACCGATCAGGTCCTCGGTGACCGGGCACAGGCCCGGCGCGTAGGTGGAGGCCACCTCCGCGATCGGGTAGCCCGAGTCACCGTAGGTCCGGGCCTCGCTCAGCACCGGGTTGAGGTACAGCGGGTGCCCGATGTAGCCAGGGTTGGCCCCGACGCCCTCGGCGCCGAGGTGCTTGCCGTAGGCCACCGAGTCGCCACCGGCCTGCGCGGCGTCGACGAAGATCGGGAACAGCCACCAGGAGGTGCCCTCCGGGTACGGCGCCGTGCTCAGGCCCGGCAGCGCGTTGACGACCTCGACCAGCTTGTTGGCCTGGCGGCGACGGTCCTCGACGACCTGTTCCAGCTTGCCGAGCTGGGCGTGGGCCAGGGCGGCCTGCAGTTCGGTCATCCGGTAGTTCAGCCCGAGGAAGAGGTGGGTCCGCTCGTCGGTGTCACGGGGCCAGGCCTTGTCGGCGAACAGTCGGGCACGTCGACCGAGCTCGGGATCGTTGCTGATCGTCAGGCCACCGTCACCGGCGGTGATGTGCTTGGACTGCTGCAGGCTGAAGCATCCGAGGTGCCCGACGGTGCCGGCCAGGCGACCCGACGGCGTACGGGTCAGGTAGGCCTGCGCACAATCCTCGATCAGGTGGATCCCCTTCTCGTCGGCCAGGGCGCGCAGCTCCTCCACCGGCGCCGGCTGACCGTAGAGGTGCACCGCGATGATCGCCTTGGTGCGACGGGTGATCTTGCTGCGGACGGACTCGACGTCCAGCAGACCCGAGGCGGGATCGACATCGGCGAAGACCGGGATCGCGTTCTGCGCCAGGATCGGCAGCACGGTGCCGGCATCGCTCAGGCCGGTGGTGATGATCTCGTCGCCGGGGTTCGGGTTCACCGCGGCCACGGCCAGGTGGAGGGCGGAGGTGCCGGAGCTGGAGGCGGCGACGTGGCTCACGCCGTACAGCTCGCCGAAGGCGTCCTCGAACTCCTTGGTGCGGGTGCCGACGGTGCAGTTCAGCTTGCCGGAGCGCAGCACGTCGGTGACCGCAGCGATCTCCTCCTCGCCGATGCGACGACCGGAGAGGTCACCGACACTCGGGAAGGGCGTGGTGCGTACGGGCTGTCCCCCGGCACTGGCGAGTTCCCCGGCGATGCGGGGATCGGCAGTCAGATCTGTAGTCATGCTGCCATCCAAACACCCAGACCGACACCACAGCAGGACACTGCGTGCGGCAAGGAGGTCAATCTGTGCATCGGGGTCGATCGGTGCACCGGGCCGGTCGGGGCACCGGGCGGAGACCCCCGTGC
>DVLP01000017.1 GCA_018715445.1 Candidatus Avipropionibacterium avicola
TCAGCGCATAGGTGCCACTCACTGCGCCGTGGGTGCCGACATCGTAGAAGTTGCACGAGCTGAGCTGGGGCGGGCGGAAGTCCGACATCTGCGGTTCCATGCTGTCGAGGTTGCCCTCGGCGTCGTAGTTGCCCGAGAGCTGGACCCAGCCGTGGGTGCCGGAGTTGAAGTCGTCGTGGGCGATGATCCGCGACAGCGGGTTGAACTTCGTCACCCCTGGAGCCGCCTCGGACAGGGCTCGCCGCAACATCGTGCGTTGCTCGTCCTGCCGGGCTCGATCGTTCGGTTCGGGCTGGTTCATCGCTGCTCCTGCCACATCATCGGGTCGATCTCAACGTTTATATATTAACGTTGAGATGATGACAAGGGCCCCATCGACGGACCGCCGGTTACGGTGGGCTGGTGTCGAACAGCTACTACCACCGGATCGATGAGCAGACCTGGCAGCCCACCGAGCACGTCCAGGGTGCGTGGAACGAGCATGAGCAGCACATGGCGCCAGTGGCCGGACTGCTCGCCCACGCGCTGCAGGCCCACGAGCCGCGTCCGGACCTGCAGACCGCCCGGTTGAGCTACGAGATCCTCGGGCTGATGCCGTTGGAGCCGACCACGATCACCTGTCGTACGGTCCGACCGGGTCGCACGATCGAGTTGGTCGAGGCCGTGATGACCACCGCCTCGGCCCCGGAGCGACCGGTGGTCCGGGCGACGGCGTGGCGGCTGGCGAGCTCTGACACCTCAACGGTGGCAGGGAATCTGCCCGATCCGATCCCGGGCCCGGACGAGCTCGGTCCCGGTGACCGGTTGGCTGCCTGGCCCGGTGGATTCATCCGCAGCCTGCAGGCGCGCCTCGACGAGCCGAGCCCGGGACGCCGCTTCTGCTGGTTGACCTCGCCGGTGAGCCTGTTGCCGGCTCAGTCGGACGGCTCACCGGCGGCGGGACCGGTGGCCGAGTTCGTCCGGTTGGTCGACTCGGCCAACGGCATCGCCGCCCAGCTCGACCCGTACCAGTGGATCTTCCCCAACACCGACCTGACGATCCACCTGTGGCGGACACCCGTTGGCCCGGACGTCGGGTTCGACACCATGGCCACGATCGGACCGGACGGGGTGGGCTGCACCCAGACCGTGCTGCACGACGTGCAGGGACCGGTGGGGCGGGCGAGTCAGGCCCTCACCGTGCGCCGGCGCCCGAGCCGCTGAGCCCGGATCCCGACGGACGGCGACCACGGCTGCCGCGGCTGCGTCCCGAACCCTGAGGGCGGCCCGAGGACTGTCCACGCCCGGAACCCTGACCACGACCCGAACCCTGACCACGACCCGAACCCTGACCACGACCGGAGCCCTGGCGGCGGCCGGAGGGCTGGGACGAGGCCGGTGCGGCGACCGGGGCGACGGGGGCATCGGAGACCTTGCGCTCCCCCGGCGCCAGTACCTGCAGCAGCGAGGAGCGCGGATCGACCCTGGTCCAGGTCGGCTTGATGCCGGCGCGACGGGCCAGTCCACGCACGTCGCCGACCTGGTCGTCCATCGCCAGGGTGACCACGGTGCCGGAGTGGCCGGCACGGGCGGTGCGCCCGGAGCGGTGCACGTAGGCCTTGTGCTCGGCGGGCGGGTCGGCGTGGATCACCAGGGACACCTCGTCGACGTGGACGCCGCGAGCAGCGATGTCGGTGGCGACCAGGGTGGCGTGGCTGCCGGAGCGGAAGGCCTCCATGGTGCGGACCCGGGCATTCTGGCTGAGGTTGCCGTGCAGCTCGACCGCGCCGACGCCACGGCTGTTGAGCTGGCGCGCGATCCGCTTGGCGCGGTGCTTGGTCCGGGTGAACACGATGGTGCGTCCCGGTGCCGCGGCGAGGTCGGCCAACACCGCGAGGTGGTCGTCCTTGGTGACCTGCAGGACGTGGTGGGCCATGGTGACGACCGGCGACTGGGCCGAGTCGGCCTCATGGGTGACCGGGTCGTGCAGGAACTTCGTGGCCAACGAGTTGACCCCGGAGTCCAGGGTGGCCGAGAACAGCAGCCGCTGACCTCGGGGATCGGTCGCCGACAGGATCCGGCGCACCCCGGGCAGGAAGCCGAGATCGGCCATGTGGTCGGCCTCGTCGAGCACGGTGACCTCGACCTGGTCGAGGCGGGCATGGCCCTGGGCCATCAGGTCCTCGAGCCGGCCCGGGCAGGCGATGACGATGTCGACACCCTTGCGCAGGGCGGTGACCTGCGGGTGCTGGCCGACACCGCCGAAGACGGTCCGGGTGGTGAGCCCGGTGGCCTTCGCCAGCGGCGCGAGCGCCTCCTCGATCTGGGTGGCGAGCTCACGGGTCGGGACCAGGATGAGCCCGCGGGGCCGGCCCGGGGTACGGCGTCCGGCCGGCTGCTCGCTCAACCGGGCGACCAGGGCCAGGCCGAAGGCGTACGTCTTGCCCGAGCCGGTACGGCCCCGGCCCAGGACGTCGCGCCCGGCCAGGGAGTCCGGCAGGGTGGCGGCCTGGATGGGGGTGGGGGTGGTGATCCCGCGCTCGGCGAGCACGTCGATCAGGGCGGTGGGCACGCCGAGCGCGCCAAAGCTGGTGGTCAGAAGAATCTTCTCCGTGATGAGGCACGCCCATGGCGGGCGTGCGAACCGGCGTTCTGCCCGGTGGTTCAGGATCTGCGTCAGTGGTCTCGACCGGACGAACCGGGAGCCGCGATTGGCGAATCAGGGCGGGCCCGAGGCAGAACCGGTCGGACCAACGTCACCCACTGTAGCGCGTCCCGCCTCCGGTCGGTGCACCCGGTTAGAGTGGGCGCCGATGAGCACAGCAGACCACGGGCCGTCGACGGCCCCTTCCCAGGACCGCCTGACCGCTGCGCCGGTCGCCAAGCAGGTCGAGCACCTGCGCAGCCACCACGGTGACACGGTCAATGACCCGTACGAGTGGCTCCGCGACGGCAAGGACCCCGAGGTCATCGCCCATCTCGAGGCCGAGAACGCCTGGACGGCCCAGCAGACCGCCCACTTGGACGAACGCCGCAGCGAGGTCTTCGACGGGATCCTGGCGCGGACCAAGCAGACCGACGTCTCGGTCCCCACCCATGTCGTCCACGGTGATCCTGACGCCGGCGGGTCGCAGTGGTGGTACTACACCCGTACCGTCGAGGGCGCGCAGTACACGATCCACTGCCGGGTCCCGGCCACCGGCCCGAACGACCCGCCCGATCCCGAGGCCGGACCGATCCCCGGCGAGGTGGTGCTGTTGGACGGCAACCTCGAGGCCGAGGGCCACGACTTCTTCTCCCTCGGCACCTTCGACGTCTCCCCCAACGGCTGGCTGCTGGCCTACTCGGTGGACACCACCGGTGCCGAACGGTTCACGCTGCGGTTCAAGGACCTGCGCACCGGTGAGCTGTTGGCCGACGAGATCGCCGACACCGCCTACGGCACCGCCTGGGCGCAGGACTCGCACCTGTTCTACACCCGGGCCGACGAGGCGTGGCGCCCCTGGACGGTGCTCGCCCATGAGCTGGGGACCGATGCCGCGCAGGACCGCACCGTCCTGACCGAACCGGACGAGCGGTTCTGGGTGGGCATCGGGTTGAGCGCCGACGAACGATGGCTGGTGATCGGCGCCGGCAGCAAGCTGACCGCCGAGTGGTCCCTGCTGTCCGTCGACGACCCGGCCGGCACACCTCGGGTCGTCGCGCCCCGCCGCGAGGGCATCGACTACCAGGTGGAGGTGGCCGGTGACCGGCTGCTGATCCTGCACAACGAGGACGCCCTGGACTACGCGCTCAGCGAAGCACCGCTGGATGCCACCGATCCGGCCCAGTGGCGCCCGGTGCTGCCCCACACCCCCGGGGTACGCCTGGTCGACGTCGACGCCTATCGCGACCACGTCGTGGTGGAGCTGCGCCGCGACGGCCTGACCGGGATCCACATCATCGCGCGTGACGCCGACGGCTCACTGCGTCCCGGTCACGACCTGGAGTTCAGCGAGGAGCTGTTCACCGTCTCGTCGATGGGATCGGCCAACTGGGTGACCGATCGGATCCGGATCGCCTACACCTCCATGGTGACGCCGATGACGGTGCTGGACGTCGACCTGGCCACCTCGCAGCTCACCGAGCTCAAGCGGACGCCTGTGCTGCCCCATCCCGAGCGGGGACCGTACGATCCCGCTGACTGGGTGCAGACCCGGACCTGGGCGACGGCCCCGGACGGGACCCGGGTGCCGATCTCGGTCGTCGCACCGGCCGACGTGGCCCGCGACGGTTCGGCGCCGCTGGTGCTCTACGGGTACGGCTCCTACGAGACCTCGATCGACCCGTACTTCTCGATCCCCCGGCTGTCCTACCTGGACCACGGCTGTGTCTTCGCGATTGCCCACATCCGTGGTGGTGGCGAGATGGGGCGCCAGTGGTACGACCAGGGCAAGATGCTGCACAAGCAGAACACCTTCTCCGACTTCATCGCCTGTGCCGAGCACTTGGTCAGCGAGGGTTGGACCTCTCCCGACCGACTCGCCGCGATCGGGGCCTCGGCCGGTGGCCTGCTGGTGGGTGCGGTGGCCAACCAGGCACCGGATCTGTTCCGGGCCATCCAGGCCGGGGTGCCCTTCGTCGACGCGCTGACCACGATCCTCGATCCGGAGCTGCCGCTCACCGTGACCGAGTGGGAGGAGTGGGGCAACCCCCTCGAGGACCCGGAAGTCTATGCCTGCATGAAGTCCTACACCCCGTACGAGAACATCGCCTCCCGGCCGTACCCGGCGATC
>DVLP01000169.1 GCA_018715445.1 Candidatus Avipropionibacterium avicola
GGACGTAGTCCTTGCCGGTCGCCCGGCTCATGCCGATCTCACAGGTACGGTTCGCCGAGGCATGGGCGGCCGACTGCAGGGCCGCCACCTCGGCCGCCTCCTCTGCGGTGGCCGACGCGGTCAGCTCCGGGTGCAGCATCCCGCGGTCCCCGGCGAAGGCACAACAACCCCAGGCCTTCGGTACGGTCACCGTCTCGGCCACCAGCTCGGCCAAGGCAACCAGGTCGGCGTCGATCCCCATCCGGGTGGTGGCACAGGTCGGATGCAGCGTAATCGAGTCCAGCTGCGTCCGGACCGTCAGCTCGGGAGCCACCGTCTCGCGGACGAAACTCACGGCGTCGACGAAGCGGAGACCGGTCCCGACCTCGTGGTGGCCCTGGACCTCGCGCAGGCCCTCGGTGCAACTGGCCGCATCGACCACCACCGGGAGTCGACCCTGCTCGGTCGCCTCCCACAGCGCCCCGGCGACCCGGTCGGCCATCTCGGACAGGCCCGAGGTCATGCCCTTCGACTTCCACGGCGTCCCGCAACACATCCCGCCGATCCGTTCCGGCACTCGGACCTTGACTCCGGCCCGCTCACACAGCGCCAGGAAGGCCTGCGTCGACCCGGGACCGTCCTGCTCACCGGACCCGAACATCGTCGAGGTGCAGGACGGGAAGAAGACCGCCACCGGATGCTCAGCCCTACGAGGGCGGCGTCGTTGGCCACCGCCGGGCAGGTCGTCGCTCCAGGCCGGTACGGTGTCGCGTCCGGCCACCGCCCGGGCGAGTCCGGTGGCTGCCTTCGGCAGCACCGCAGGCATCGCGTCGGCCACGCTCAGGCCTCGCGCGGCGATCTGGGTGAAGCCGTCCCAGTGCTTGGCGGCCGTCCGCCACCCGGCCTGCTCAACGGTCGTGGCACCCTCGGCTCGCAGCCGGCGGACCAGATCGCCGGTGTTGATGAAGACCGGGCAGGCCGTCGCGCACATCCCATCCACGGCACAGGTCTGGACCCCGTCGTACGAGTAGTCGCGGGCGATCTGGCGGGCCAGGTCGACCTCGCCGGCTGCTTCGGCACGAGCCTGCTCCCGGCGCAGCACAATGCGCTGGCGTGGGGTGAGGGTGAGGTCGCGGCTGGGGCAGACCGGCTCGCAGTAGCCGCACTCCACGCAGCGGTCCACCTCCTCCTCGACGGTCGGGGTCGACTTGAGGTGCTTGACGTGGATCTCGGCGTCGTCGCTGATCAGCACCCCGGGGTTCAGGGCGCCGGCCGGATCGCAGAGGTGCTTGACCTGCCGCATCACCTGGTAGAGCTCGGATCCGTACTGACGCTCGACGAACGGGGCCATGATCCGTCCGGTCCCGTGCTCGGCCTTGAGCGTGCCGTTGCGCGACAGCACGACCTCGACCATGTCCTCGGTGAAGGCGTCGTAGCGCTGCAGGTTGCCCGGCTCGTCGAAGCGTTCGTTGATCAGGAAGTGCACGTTGCCGTCGCGGGCGTGACCGAAGATCACACTGCCGTCGTACTCGTACCGTTCGAACAGTCGCTCCAGCTCGTTGCAGGTGTCGGCCAAGGTCTCCACCGGTACGGCGATGTCCTCGAGCAACGCGGTGGTACCGGAGGGGCGGGCGCCGGCCACGGCGGCGTACAGGCCCTTGCGGACATGCCAGAAACCCTTGCGACTGTTGGCATCCGAGGTCATCGCACCGGCCTCGGCCAGCGGCAGGCCGGCCACCACACGGTCAGTGGTGGCGACCGCCTCGGCGAGCTCGGCAGCATCGGAGCGCTGGTGCTCGACCAGGAGGGCGGCATGGTCGGCGACATCCAGGTCGGTGATGATCCCCGGGGCCTGGGGATCGGCCGAGGCGACCCGCAACGACGCCGCGTCCAGCAACTCGATCGCCGCCAGGCCGGAGCCGACCAGGTCAGGCAGCGCGTCGGTCGCGGCGTGCAGGTTGTCGAACACCAGCATCCCGGTCGCGACCTCGGTGTGCAGCGGAATCGTGGCGAAGACCGCCTCCGCCACCCACGCCAAGGTGCCCTCGCTGCCGACGACGAGGTGGGCGAGGATGTCGCTGACCCGATCGTGGTCGAGGAAGGAGTTGATCCCGTAGCCCATGGTGTTCTTGATCGCGAACTGACCGGTGATCCGCTCGACCCAGTCCGGGCGGGAGCGAACCTCGTCCCGCAGCCGGGAGACTCCCTGCCACAGGTCGGGCTCCAGGTGGCGCAGTCGGTCGTCGGCGTCAGCGGCACCGGTGTTGATCGCGGTGCCGCTGGCCAACACGAGGACCGCTGATTCGAGGGTGCGGTAGCTGTTGGCCCAGGTCCCACAGAGCATCCCGGAGGAGTTGTTGGCGACCACACCACCGATGGTGCAGGCACTTTCGCTGGCCGGGTCGGGCCCGAACTTGCGGCCGTACGGAGCCAGGCGGGCGTTGAGCTGGCGGACCGTCACGCCGGGTTGGACCCGGACGCGGGCCCCGGAGTCGAGCACCTCGACCTGGCGGAAGTGGCGGCGGGTGTCGATCATCAGCCCGTCGGTGACGCCCTGACCGGACAGGCTGGTGCCGCCGGAGCGGAAGGTGATCCCGATGTCGTGGGCCTGCGCCAGACGCATCGCGGTGGCGACCTCATCGGCACTGGTCGGTGCGATCACCGCGCGGGGGGTCAGCAGGTAGTGCGAGGCGTCGTGGGCCATCGCGAGCCGGTCGCTGACGCGATTGCGCAACCGCGGACCGAGCTCGGTGGTCAGCGCGGCGATGAACGGATCCTCGATCTCGACCCGACCGCCCGGGCGACGAAGTGAGGTGGTGGTGTCCTTGCTCATCGCAGTGCCTCCTGGCAGGGCCCTCCCTGCGCGGTCACCCTAACGCGTGACACCTCGTCGCCGATGGTGTGGGTGCCCTTGTCTCGGAGTGCTGCTCGAGGGTGGTGGGGCGGCTCCGCAGGGATCTGGCGCGAAGTTCGCAGAACGACCGGTGACAGGGGTGGGGAACGCTTTCTCCACCCAATCCACCCCCGTCACCGGTCACTTTGCGAACTCGGGGACGGGCGCGAGCCCCGCAGGCACGGATCGGCGAGCGGTCAGGGGAGCGGTCAGTTGGCGAACAGGGCGGCGATCCGCTCGGCGAGCACGGCGCACCCGGCATCACCCGGGTGGACGGTGTCGACCAGCAGGTCGAGTTCGTCCTCGCCGAGGAGCTCGCGGCCGTCGACCAGACGCACCAGCGGTGCCGGTCGGGCGTCGATCACGCGCTGGACCCCGTCGGCGACGATCCCACGGATCTGCGACAGAGTGAGTCCGGAGGGCCCGGGTGCCTCCCGCTCCGGGCGGGCCGCGATCGGAGTGACCACGACGACCGGGATGTCCGGGTGGCCGTCCAGCACGGTCTCCAGGAAGCCGATCACCGCCGGCAGCAGCGAGCGGGCCGAATGGGAGCCGTGGGTCTGCACGTTCACCCCGAGACAGAGGCTGATCATGTCGGCCGGGGTGTCACGGATCAGTCGTGCCACCGGCTGGTCGAGTAGGCAGGTCCCGGCATAGGCCAGGTTCAGCAGGTCCCAGCCGTGCTCCAGCGCGATCCGTGACGGCCAAGCCGTGGTGGGGCCGTCCGCCTGGCGACACATCGTGATCGACGAGCCGTGCACCAGCAGCCGCGGCCCCGATGGCGCGACCGGCGCGACCGGCGCCGGCGCGTACCGACCACCGTCGAACTCCACCGCGAGCACCCCGCTGCAGCCGTACTGCGGCAACCACAGCTCGACCCGATGCCCGGCCGGCAGATCCGTTGCGAGGGTGACGGTCCCGTCCGGCCCGGGCGTCACGGGCAGGCGCGCCATGCGGGCACCGTCCACCAGTACGTCGAGTGGACACGGGTCGTCCTGGTCGGTGCGCAGCTGCACCCGTACGGCGGTGGCATCGGTCTCGGCCACGATCCGGGCCCCGGCCGGCGTCCCGGCATAGTCGAGCCCGATGGCGTACCGCGGATCCCGGTACGGCACCCGCCACGCACGGGCACCGCCGTCGGGCAGGGCCTCGAGATCAACGATCCCGTGCCACCAGTGACGCTCGGTCAGCCGGAGCGCAGCAAGGGTCACTGATCGTCGATCAGCTCAGACGACGCCCTGGGCGATCATCGCGTCAGCCACCTGCAGGAAGGACGAGACGTTCGCGCCGAGCACGTAGTTGTCGGGCTGGCCGTACTCGTCGGCGGTGGTCGCGCACCGCTCGTGGATGTCGACCATGATCGTGGTGAGACGCTCCTCGGTGTGCTCGAAGGACCACGAGTCACGCGAGGCGTTCTGCTGCATCTCCAGGGCGCTGGTCGCCACACCGCCGGCGTTGGCCGCCTTGCCCGGGGCGAACAGCACGTCGGAGGACTGGAAGGCCTTCAGCGCCTCGGGGGTCGAGGGCATGTTGGCGCCCTCGGCCACCACGACGCAACCGTTGCGGATCAGGGTGTCGGCCTCGTCGGCGGAGATCTCGTTCTGGGTGGCGCACGGCAGGGCCACCTGACAGGGGACGTCCCAGATCGAGCCGGAGGTCCGCAGCTCGGCCGAGTCGCGGCGCTCGGCGTACTCACAGATCCGGGCCCGCTCGACCTCCTTGACCTGCTGGAGCAGCTCGTAGTCGATGCCTTCGGGGTCGTACACGTAGCCGGAGGAGTCCGAGACCGCCAGCACCCGGCCGCCCAGCTGCTGCACCTTCTCGACGGCATAGATCGCGACATTGCCCGAGCCGGAGACGACCACGTCGAGTCCGTCGAAGGAGCGTCCGCGGGTGCGCAGCATCTCCTCGGCGAAGATCACCGTGCCGTACCCGGTCGCCTCCTTGCGGACCTGCGCGCCGCCCCAGCCGAGCCCCTTGCCGGTCAGCACGCCGGACTCGAAGCGGTTGGTGATCCGCTTGTACTGGCCGAACAGGTAGCCGATCTCACGTGCCCCGACGCCGATGTCGCCGGCCGGCACGTCGGTGTACTCGCCGAGGTGGCGGTACAGCTCGGTGATGAAGGACTGGCAGAAGCGCATGACCTCGCCGTCGCTGCGACCCTTGGGGTCGAAGTCCGATCCGCCCTTGCCGCCGCCGATCGGCATGCCGGTCAGGGCGTTCTTGAAGACCTGCTCGAAGCCGAGGAACTTCACGATGCCGAGGTAGACGCTGGGGTGGAACCGCAGACCGCCCTTGTACGGGCCGAGCACCGAGCTGAACTCGACACGGAAACCACGGTTGACCTGGATCTCGCCGCTGTCGTCGACCCACGGCACCCGGAAGATGATCTGGCGCTCCGGCTCGCACAGCCGCTGGATCACGCCGGCGTCGAGGTACTCGGGCTCACGCTGCACCACGACCGCGAGGCTGTCGAACACCTCCTCAACGGCCTGATGGAACTCGACCTCACCAGGGTTGCGCAGCAGGACGGAGGAGTAGATGTCTGACAGACGGTCTTCCAAGGTCACGTGTGGCACCTTTCTCGTGCCATGGGCACGTTGGCGGAGAGGCCAGTCAACCGCTCACCAGCCGTGTCCCATTGGATGTCCAGTTCGTGGACGTTCGGGCGCGTGGGTCCGTGGTCAGCCCGTGTGGAACAACTCAGTGTGGACCAGACGGCGCCCGATTCCCAATTCGGCGAGCGCAGCTTGAGACCGTACGACCAAAGGTTGCGGTCCGCACAAAAACCATTCCGAAACTCCGTCGGCGGTCTCGGTCCGCAGCAACTCGACGAGGGCGTCGTCGGTGATCCGGCCCGCCGCTGTCCCGTCCGGTCCGGGGGTCCGCGACCAGTGGTGGACCACCCGCAGCCGGTCCGGCCAACGGCGCTGCGCCTGCTCGAGGTGGCGTGCGAACATGACCTGGTCGGGTCCGCGATTGATGAGGTGGAGCACGAAAGTGGCCGTGGGATTGGTCTCGAGGACATCGCCGACCAGGGCCATCACCGGAGTGATCCCACTCCCGGCGACCAGGGCGCCGTAGCTGCGGCCCGGGCTGTCGTCGCGGACCGTGAACCGCCCGGTCGGTGTGAGCACGGTGAGGGTGTCGCCGACCCGGAGGTGGTCGCGCGCCCATTCGGAGAACCGTCCACCCGGCAGCACCTTCACCCCGATCACGAGCAGGCCGTCGGCGTCCGGGTCGTCGGGCCAGGCCTGCCGGGGTGGCCGGCAGATCGAGTAGGAGCGCCGTTCGAGGTTCCCCGGTGTGAGCTCGGTCTGGATCGTCACGTACTGACCGGCGCGGTAGGCGAATGCGTCGCGCAACTGGGGCGGAACGGCGAAGCCGAGCAGGAAGGAATCGTCGGTGAGCGGTTCGATCAGGCCGACTCGCAGCTCGTGGGCGGTGACCATCTCAGGGGTTCCGGACCTCGAGCAGCCGGGCGGCGCTGAGCTCGGGCCAGGGCTGGTCGGTCTCCAGACGGCCCACCGTCGCCGGTGGCCAGCCCCGTTCGAGTCGGGCCTGTGCGGCGGGGTCGGACTCCTCGTACGCCGACAGGTCCTGGGCCAGGGCCGGGATGCCGGGGGCATGGCCCACCAGCAGCACCGTCGTCAGCCCGCCGGCGATCAGCTCGGCCCGCTCCCGGATGACCTGGACGAGGGTGTCGGAGCCGGCATTGTGGATCGACGCCTCCTCCACGATCGGGCACGGCAGTGCCAGCGCCTCGGCGGTCATCCGACATCGCAGCGCGGGTGAGGTGATGACCAGGTCGACCTGACCGCCGGTGGATCGCAGCCACTCGCCGACACCTTCGGCCTGGCTGCGGCCGTGGCCGGTCAGTGGTCGTTCGAGATCGCTGCGGCCGGGGGCAACGGCCTCGGCCTCGCCATGACGCATCAGCAGCAGGATGGACATGGTCCGACCCTACGCGGTGGCCCGCCGGGCCGGTCACGATCCGGACGGGGCCGCCGTCCGGGTGGGCTCTGCCAGACTTCGGCCATGGCTCAGTTCGACATGTCCGTGGACAAGCTCCACGCCTACCGTCCCGATCTCCCCGTCCCCGAGGACCTGACCGCCTTCTGGCAGGGCTCGGTCGCCGAGGCCCGCGAGCACGACATCGCCGTACGGACCGAACGGGTCGACAACCGGCTGCGACTCGTCGACACCTACGACCTCACCTACGCCGGTTGGGGCGGTGAGCCGATCAAGGCCTGGTTGAGCGTCCCGGCCGGGACCGTCGGGCCCCTGCCGACCGTCGTGCAGTACATCGGCTACAGCGGCGGGCGCGGCTTCCCCTTCAACGCCACCCTGTACGCCCAGGCCGGGTACGCCCACATCACGATGGACACCCGTGGTCAGAGTTATTCCAACGGTGGTTGGGATGTCACCCCGGACGCGACCCCGGGTGGGGACAACCATGCGCCGGGACAGCTGACCCGCGGCATCACCGATCCGCACACCTACTACTTCCGGCGCGCCTACATCGATGCCTTCCGTGCCCTCGAGGCCGCAGCAGCACTGGAGCAGTGCGATGCCTCACGGATGATCGCGCTCGGCGGCAGCCAGGGCGGCGGGCTCACGATTGCGGCCGCCGGACTGGCCGGGCTGCACGGCATCCAACTCGCCGGCGCCGCCCCCGATGTGCCGTTCCTGTGTGACTTCCCGCGAGCCACCACCTTGGTGAACTCGCTGCCGTACGGGGAAATCGTGCGTTATCTGGCTGGCTTCCGTGACCGGGTCGACCAGGTGTTCCGGACCCTGTCGTACTTCGACGGGGCGATCCTGGGGCGCTGGGCGAGTGCCCCCACGCTGTTCTCCGTCGGACTGATGGACCAGACCTGTCCGCCGTCGACCTGTTTCGCCGCCTACAACTGGTGGGGCAACGACACGGTGAGCGACAAGCGCGTCGAGATCTACCCGTTCAACGAGCACATCGGCGGCGGCGACCACCAGCGTCAGGTGCTGCTGGACTGGGTCCGCGAACGACTCGGCTGAGGCCGCCGGGTGGGCGACCCGCCGCGATCACGCGCGGGTCGCCACCAGTACGTCACGGTGGATCGAGGAGTCGACCCGATGGGCGAGCTGGGTCCAGGCCCCCTCGTCGAAGGGGGCCAGTCCGGCTCCGGACACCAACCCCAGCAGGGATTCCCGGGCCAGCCCGGTGGTGTTCCAGGCGAGTGCGAAGACGCCGCCACGGCGCAGTTGGCCTGCCCACACCGGGATCGCCTCGGCGAGCAGGTCCTTGGCCGAACGCGTACGGCGACCGTCGTGGTTGCTGCCATGGACGACCCCGTACGGGGCGTCGGCGATCACCGCATCGAACTTCCGCTTCCCCCACAGGGCAGC
>DVLP01000170.1 GCA_018715445.1 Candidatus Avipropionibacterium avicola
AACGGTCCCGCGACGTCGGGGTGGATCCGCCGACCCAGGACCTCGTCACCGGTGGCCATGTCGTAGGCGACGGCTCCGTTGCTGGCGATCACGATCGGTTTGACCCCGGCGATGTCGTGGACCACGTCCAGCCAGCGCAACGGCCGGCCGGTGGCCACCATGAACTGGGCTCCGGAGTCACACCACTGCCGTACGGCTTCGGCATTGGCGGAGCTGACGGTGCCGTCCGGTGACAGGAACGTCCCGTCGAGGTCGGTGACGACCAGCTCGACCTCGGTGGCGTCCCGGTCGGTGTCGATCGCAGTGGGTTGACGGTCGGCAGTCGGCACGGAGGACCTCAGAGTCGGGAACGGGGTGATCCACCACCGCCGCCGGAGGAGCTCTCCGACGGTTCGCCGGACGGCTGTCCGGACTCGGGGCTGGAGGAGTCGGACGGTTCGCCCGACATGGACGGCGATCCGGACTCGCTCGGCTCGCCGGACTGCGGATCGCTCGGATCGGCCGAGGACGGCTCACCCGATCCACCGGAGCCGGACTGGCTCGACGGGATGGGGTCCGGTGGCGTCTGGGGCGGCATGTCCTTGAACAGCAGCCAGACCATCAACAGCGCCAGCAGCAGCAGCAAGGCGGTCAACAACCAGGAGACCAGCAACGAGACCCAGCCGGCCCGTTCGTGACGTCCGGGCCAGGGCAGCGGCCAGATCCGGGCCAGACCGGGCTTGGCCCGGTTCAACCAGTAGTGACGGTACGAAGGCCCTGACGGGGTGCCCTGGGGTGCCAGTTGCCGGAGCTCGACCTCGGCCAGCAGGTGCTCGGCCAATGTCTGGTCGGCGTCGGTCCCGGTGCGTTGCAGCGCCACCCAGGGTGCCTCGGGGACGTCGTCGTGGGCGGCGAGTCCCTGCTCGGGGATGAACTTGCGGGCCCAGCGGCCCTCGTCCTGGCTCTGCCCACCGCGGGCGAGCACGGTGTCGATGTGCAGCTTGTTGACCAGACCGGACAGCCGGTCACGGGCGGCGGCATCCTGGGCTGCACCCTCGCTCAGGCGGACCACGACCGCTTCCACCCCGGCATCGTCGTGCGCCAGATAGGCCGCACCGCTCTGCGCTGCACGCAGGCGCGCCTCGAGCCAGTACGGCCCGATCCGCGGGGGATCACTGGGCAGCAACGGCCCGGCGGACGACAGGCCGGAGGGCTGGCCGTGGGTGGTGGTCATCGCCTCACATCTCATCACACGGGTCAAGCGGGCAGGGCGTTGGGCGGGCATCCGGTCGGACCAACCCGTACCATCGACACGAGTGTGCGACAGGTCCAGCTGCGTCCCGGCCCAGGTGGACAGTATCGTTGCCTGCGGGCCACGGGCACCGTCAGCGCCCGGACTCCGTCCCGGAGTCCACACAGACAGCACAGATCCGAGGAGCACTGCGTGACAACCGAGCAGGCCGCAACCGGCCCCACTGCTGACCAGGATTCCGCGGAAGCCGGTGAGCTCGACAACCAGGCGGCGGCCAAGCTGTTGCGTGAGGCGATCGAGCAGGTGCAGCGGGTGATCGTCGGCCAGGAGCACATGGTCGAGCAGCTGATGGTCGGGCTGCTGGCCAAGGGCCACATCCTGCTGGAGGGTGTGCCCGGTGTCGCGAAGACGCTGGCGGTGCGCAGCTTCGCCACCGTGGTCGGCGGCGACTTCTCCCGCGTCCAGTTCACCCCTGACCTGGTGCCCTCCGACATCGTCGGTACCCGGATCTACTCCGCCCAGCAGGAGAAGTTCGAGACCGAGCTCGGTCCGGTCTTCGTGAACTTCGTGCTTGCCGACGAGATCAACCGCGCCCCCGCGAAGGTGCAGTCGGCGATGCTCGAGCTGATGGCTGAGAAGCAGGCCTCGATCGGCGGGGTGAGCTACCCGGCCCCGAAGCCGTTCATCGTGATCGCCACCCAGAACCCGGTCGAGTCCGAAGGTGTCTATCCGCTGCCCGAGGCTCAGCGCGACCGCTTCCTGCTGAAGGTGGACGTGCCGTACCCCCGCGGCAACGAGGAGTTCGAGATCCTGCGGCGGATGAGCGTCAACCCGCCCGAGCCGACCCCGGTGCTCAACCCGGACCTGGTGCTGCAGTTGCAGGCCAAGGCGAGTGACGTCTTCGTCCACAACCTGCTCGCCGAGTACATCGTCCGACTGGTGATGGCCACCCGGTCGCCGGCCGAGTTCGACCTGCCGGACCTGGAGCCGGTCATCCAGATCGGATGTTCGCCCCGTGCCACCCTGGGCCTGGTGGCTGCTGCCCGCGCCCTGGCCCTGATCAACGGCCGCGACTACGTCCTGCCGACCGACGTCCAGGCCGTCGCCAAGGACGTGATGGCCCACCGTCTGGTGCTGGGCTTCGACGCGGTCGCCGACAACATCTCCCCGACGCACGTGGTCGAGCGGATTGTGGCGATGGTCCCGCCGCCGACCCCGGTCTGGAAGGACGCCCGGGCCAGCCAGGGGCAGTCGGCCCAGCCCCAGTTCCAGTCGTCAGCGCCCCAGTCGGCACCTCAGTCAGCACCGCCGTCGGCGCCCCAGTCGGCCCCGCAGCCCCAGCAGGGCGGATTCCCGCAGCCCGGGCAGTTCCCGAACCCGGGCCAGCAGCCCCAGCAGCCCCAACACGGT
The DNA here is from genome assembly GCA_018715445.1 of Candidatus Avipropionibacterium avicola. GTDB lineage: Bacteria > Actinomycetota > Actinomycetes > Propionibacteriales > Propionibacteriaceae > Avipropionibacterium > Avipropionibacterium avicola. Next base: position 2,642 of record DVLP01000170.1, read on the forward strand.
CAGCAGGGCCCGTACGGTCAGCCCGGCCAGTTCCCGCCGCCCGGACAGGGACAGCAGCCGCGCCGACCTGACTTCGGCTGAGGGCCAGTGTGAGTCAGCCCGAGTTCGCCCCACCGTCCGGACCGCCGGCCCACGTCGCCTCGTCGTTGGTCGGCGAGCCGACCACGCCGACGATCCCGCTCAACAAGCTCGCTCCCGAGGCTGCCCTGCGCCGACTGGAGTTGACGGTGGTTCGCCGGCTCGAGGGCTTCCTGCACGGTGATCACGCCGGGTTGTTGCCCGGCCCCGGCAGCGATCCCAACGACGCCCGGCCGTACCAGCCGGGTGAGGACGACATCCGCAAGATGGACTGGGCGGTCACCGCGCGCACCCAGGTGCCGCACGTGCGCGACACCATGTCCGACCGCGAGCTCGAGGTGTGGGCGTTGCTCGATGCGACGCCGTCGATGAACTGGGGGACCGCCGGGGTCACCAAGCGCGACCTGGGCATCGCGGCCATCGCGACCATCGGCTTCCTCAGCCAGAAGGTCGGCGACCGCTTCGGTGGCTACATCATGCGTCCCGACCAGCTGCGTCGACTGCCCGCCCGCTCCGGACGCACCGCCCTGTACGGACTGTTGCGCCGGATGCTCACCGAGCCGCTGGTGCGTGACCACGAGAGCGGTCCGATGACCCTGGGCGCCGGCATCGAGCAGCTCTCGCGGTCCCAGCGTCGCCGCGGCATGCGGGTGGTGGTCTCGGACTTCCTGACCCCGGGCGACTCCGAGGTCGACCCCGACGTGGAGCCGGAGTGGGAGCGGCCGCTGCGTCGCCTGGCCGTGCGCAGCCAGGTGCTCGCGATCGAGGTCGTCGACCGGCGTGAGATCGAGTTCCCCAATGTTGGCGACATCCTGATCCGTGACCCCGAGACCGACTTCGAGCGCTACGTCAACACCTCCGACACCGCCACCCGTGAGCGGATGGACGCGGCCAGTCGAGCCCAACGGGAACGAATCCGGGTCGCCCTTCGTCGTTCGGGCGTGGGTCACATCCAGCTGCGGACCGATCGTGACTGGGTGGCCGACATCGCGCGCTTCGTCCTGTCGTACCGACGGGTCGCCAGCATCCTCCACCAGCCGCCGCAGGGGGTGAGTCGCTAGATGGGGTTCTTCTCCGACCTGCTGCGCAGCTTCCGTCCGGTGGCCTTCGACCACCCGGGACTGTTGTGGCTGTTGCTGCTGATCCCGCTGCTGATCGCGGGCTATGTCTTCGCCATGTCCCGCAAGAACCGCAAGGGCATGCGCTTCACCAACACCTCGATGCTGCAGGCCGTGCTGGGCAAGCAGTCCCAGTGGCGCCGCCACCTCGCGTTCGCGCTGGCCCTGCTCAGCCTGATCACCCTCACCCTTGCCTTCGCCAAACCGATGGGGGAGGCGTTGGTGCCGCGCGAGCGGGCGACCATCGTGGTCGTGATCGACGTCTCGTTGTCGATGCAGGCCGAGGATGTGGAGCCGAACCGGCTGGAGGCCGCCCAGACCGCGGCGACCGAGTTCGTCGAGTCGCTGCCGGACAAGTACAACGTCGCCCTGGTGTCGATGGCCGGTGACACCAAGGTGCTGGTCCCGCCGACCCAGGACCACTCGGCGGTGAAGCGTCGCATCGCTGCGCTCGAGCTCGCCGAGTCGACCGCGATCGGTGACGGCATCGCCACCGCCATGCAGGCCCTGGACGATGCACCCAAGGACCCGAACAATCCCGACGCCGACATCCCCGGGGCGATCGTGCTGCTCTCCGACGGGGAGAGCACCACCGGCCAGTCCCCGCTCCAGGAGGCCGCGGCCGCCGGTGAGCGTGGGGTCCCGATCTACACGATCGCGTACGGGACCGAGAACGGCTACGTCGACCTGGACGGCAATCGTGAACCCGTGCCGGTGAACCATGACCAGATGCGTGAGGTCGCCGAGCTGAGCGAGGGACAGTACTTCGCGGCCGCCACCCCGGAGGAGCTGGCCGTGGTCTACGGCAACATCGGATCCTCGCTGGGCTATGTCACCAAGTTCCAGGAGATCACCGCCCGGTACGCAGGCCTGGGCCTGGTCTTCGCGGTGGTCGCCGCGCTCGGTGCGATCTCGATGGCTGTGAGGTGGCCCTGATGCAGTTCCTTGCCCCCGCACGACTCTGGCTGTTGCTGTTGGTGCCGGCCCTGATCGCGCTCTACCTGGTCGCCTCCTGGGTGCTGCACCAACGCCGCCTCGCCCGAGGCAGGACCTCCCTGGACGGGGTGATCCCTCCGGAGCCGACCTGGCGTCGTCACCTCGCGGTGGGGTTGTCCATCCTGTCGTTGACCACGCTCACCCTGGCGTGGGCCCAGCCCAAGACCGAGGTCGCCGTGCCGCGGGAGCGGGCCACCATCGTGGTGGCCCTCGACGTGTCGAAGTCGATGGAGGCCACCGACATCGACCCGAGCCGGCTCGAGGCGGCGAAGGTGGCGGCGGCGGAGTTCGTCCGGTCGATGCCGCCCCGCTTCAACGTCGCCCTGGTGACCTTCTCGGCCACCACACGTCAGGTCTCGCCGCCCACCACCGACCACGACCAGGTGATCAATCAGATCAATGGGTTGACCCTGCAGCCCGGTACGGCCATCGGTGAGGGGATCTACGCCTCGCTGGAGTCGTTGCTCTTCGTCCCGGAGGACCCCGACGACCCGACCGCCGAGGTCCCGGCGCGGATCGTGCTGCTCAGTGACGGCTCGACCCAGACCGGTCGGCCCGCCGACGACGCCGCCCACGACGCCAAGGACCAGAACGTCCCGATCTACACGATCGCCTACGGCACCCCCGAAGGCACCATCGTCACCGAGACCGGGCAGGAGGAGCCGGTCCCGGTCGACTATGCCGAGCTGGCCAATGTCGCCAAGGTGTCCGGCGGCAAGGCCTATGCGGCCGAGGACGCCGGGCAGCTCAAGGAGGTCTACGCCGACATCGCCTCCTCGGTCGGGGTCGAGATGGTCGACCAGGAGGTCACCTCGCGGTATGCCGGGGTCGGCCTGCTGTTCGCGGTGCTGGCTGCGGCCGGCCTGGCCTCGCTGGCCGCCCGTTGGCCGTGATCGCCGGCCTCGGCTTCAGTTGCGGGTGACCTCGAGCTCGGACCGCAACAACCGCCCGACCGCGCTGAGCGCGGCCGTACCGTCGGTGAACTGCCCGGAGCGGGGTACGGCGAGCAGGGCTGCCGACCAGGGGATCGGTGCATCGCGCACCATCGCCAGTTGGCGCACCAGGTAGCCACCGTCCGGGTCGGGACCCCAGCCACCCTTCACCACCGTGGCCGGCTCGTCGTCGCCGTCCCACAGGCCCCACTGCTGGTTCTGCGCGACCGCGGCCATCTCGGCGGTCACGGCCTTGCCGTGGGCCAGGGATCGCAGAGCCAACCCGAATCGGGCCTGGTCGGCCAGCCGCCACGTCGTCTGACCGAAGATCGAGTACCCGGGGCGGGATCGCCGATGCGGCACCGTGGTCCGGCGGTCACCGGAGCGACGCAACACCGTGGTCACCGCCTTTGCGGCGCGGGTGGCATCGGGCCACAGGGCCCACAACTGCTCGGCGGCGTCGTTGTCGGAGCGGCGCAGGGCCCGGCGGACCAAGGCCTCGGTGACCGCGCCGGGTCGGTGGGCCAACGCGGCCAGGGCGAGCGGGACCTTGCTGGTGGACCAGGCCGGTCCGGTGTGCGGGTGCCCGATCGTGGTGACGCGGTCACCGACGGCAACCGCCACGGCCAGTCGGGCGCCACGGTCCTCGGCGAGCCCGTCCAGGGCACGGGCCAGCTCTCTCAGGTTGGTCCTCGGCGTCGACTTCGTGGTCGGCGTCGTGGGCGGTTTCGTGGTCGGTGCTGACGGTTGGCTCGGCGAGGGGCTGGTACGGGTCGGTGCGGGTCCCGGTGTGCGGGTCCTGGTGATCGGCGGCGGTTCGCTGGTGGTCACGCAACCCCCGAGCAGACCGGTGCCGAGCAGGACGGTGGCGCCGACCACGGGGGAGTGGGTCAGCACCCGGCGGCGGGACAACACGGACCCACCATGTCACACGGGTGTTGTCGCCGTAGGATGGCACGGTACCGAGGACCTGCATGAGGAGACATGGCCAACTGCCCCAACTGTGGTGCCGAACTGGCGCCCAGCGTGCTGTCGTGTGCGCGGTGTCGTATGCCGTTGCCGCCGACTCAGCCCGGATCGGGGCTGTGGGACCCCCAGTCCTCCGGGCTCTGGCAGACCCCGGCCGCACCCCAGGGCCAGCAGCCGCCGCCCGGGCCGATGCCGCAGTCCCAACCGTCGATGCCGTCGTCGCCGGCCAGGGGAGCCTCCCAGTACTCACCACAGTCGCAATACCCACCACAGGCCCGGTACTCACCACAGCCACCACAACCGTCTCCCGGCACCGGCGGCGGTGCGTTCCTGCCTCCGGACGACCCGGAGGATGAACGGCAGCGCCGCAACCGCCGCAACACGATCACCCTGATCTCCCTGGCCGCCGGTGTGCTGCTGATCGCCCTGGTCAGCGGGATCGTGGTCGCGGTCTCCACCCTGTCGCCGAGCGAGTCGGCTGAGTCTGCCGTACCGCAGGCGCCGACCTCCGCTCCGGTGACCGAGGCACCCCCGCCGCCGGACCCGACCACCCCGCCGCCGAGCACCGAGGCGCCGCCGACGTCGGCCAGTCCCAGCCGCCCGCCGAGCAGCAAGAAGCCGGAGAAGGGCCCCACCACCACGGCGAAGGGCACCAAGTGGTGCACCGACACCGTCGGCGTGCCCAAGTCGGGCACCACCTGCGAGTTCGCCGAGAAGGTCGCCGCCGCCGTCCGCAAGGCCGACCCCGATGCCGAGGAGTTCACCGTCGACGCCCACAGCCCCGTCACCAAGAAGGACTACACGATGTCCTGTGTCCGCAACAGCGTGTTGATCACCTGCACCGGAGGCAACAACGCCACGGTCTGGATCAAGGTGGGTGGTTGAGATGACCGAGGCCAGCATCGAGCAGATCACGGCCAACCTGGCCTCCGTCCGGTCCCGGATGGCGGCCGCCTGTGAGCGGGCAGGACGCAGTCCGGACGAGGTCCGGCTGCTGCCGGTCTCCAAGACCTTCGGCTCCGACACGGTGCGCGCCGCCCATGCCGTCGGGATCCGGCTGTTGGGGGAGAACAAGGTCCAGGAGGTCCAGCAGAAGTACCGCGAGACCCATGAGGAGCTCCCTGACCTGGAGTGGGCGGTGATCGGGCACCTGCAGACCAACAAGGCCAAGGTGGTCGCCCAACTGGCCAGTGAGTTCCAGGCGCTGGACAGCCTGCGGTTGGCTGCGGAGCTCGACAAGCGGCTGCGCAACGCTGACCGCAGCCTGACGGTGCTGGTGCAGGTCAACTCCTCGGGCGAGGAGTCCAAGTACGGACTCGATCCCGAGCAGGTGCCGGCCTTTGCCGAGGAGATCGCCCAGTACGACCGGCTGCGGGTCTCGGGCCTGATGACGCTGGCGGTGAACAGCCCGGACCTGACGATGGTCGCGGAGAACTTCACCGTGATGACCGAGCTGCAGGAACGGCTGCGCTCCAGTGGCGCGCCGGGCACCTGGGACGACCTGTCGATGGGGATGTCCAACGACTTCGAGCTCGCCATCGAGCACGGCGCGACCACGGTCCGCGTCGGGACCGCCATCTTCGGGACCCGTCCGGGGCCCGACGTGTGGTGGTGAGCCGTAGCATCTGCTCCCATGACCCATCCGTACGGAAGCTGGCCCTCACCCCTGACCGCTGAGGCGGTCGTCGCCGGACAACGTCGCCTGGCCGACGTCCAGCTCGCCGCCGGGCAACTGTGGTGGACCCACGCCGACCCGAGCGACGGTGGCCGGATCACCCTGTGGCGCCGTCCGGTCGACGGCGCTGACGTCGGGGGCACCGGCGCGGCGGTGGAGGTCACTCCACAGCACTACGTGCGCACCAGCGTCCACGAGTACGGCGGGGGCGCCTGGTCCGTGGCCGTCGACGACCAAGGACAGGCGGTGGTCGCCTGGTCGAGTTGGCCCGAGCACCAGGTGTGGGTGCAGGTCGGCGACCAGGAACCGAGGGCGATCACTCCCGACGGAGCCAGCCCGTACCGCTACGCGGGTCTACGGGTCTGCCCCGACGCCGGGATGGTGCTGGCGATCCGGGAGGACCACGGCGACCCCGATCAGGAACCGGTCAACTGCATCGTCGCGCTGGCGATGCACGGTTCGGGCGAACACGCCGGGACCGTGCTCGCCGAGGGCGCCGACTTCTACGCCTCGGCCGAGCTCGCGCCGGGCGGACGGCTGGCCTGGATCGAGTGGGACCATCCCGCGATGCCGTGGGACCACACCCGACTGATGACCGGGACCATCGACCCGGCCGCGGCCGCACCGGCCAGCGAGGTCCAGGTCCTGCTGGACGATCCGCAGACCTCGGTGCTCCATCCACTGTGGCTCGACGACGGCGACACCCTGCTGGTCAGCCACGACCGGGACGGGTGGTGGCAACTCCACACCGTCGAGGTGGCCACCGGTCAGCAGCGCCGGGTGTGGGACGGACCCCACGACATCTGCGCGCCGATGTGGACCTTGGCGCCACCGCCGTACGCGTTGGATGCCGATGCGGTGGTCGCGGCCTGGTTCGTCGACGGTCGCCGCCAACTCGGCCGGGTCGCGCTCGACGGCTCGGGGGTGCAGCCGATCGGCGAGCCGCTGGCCGATGTCGAGGCGATCGCGGCCGGGCCCGAAGGCGTCGCCGCCCTGGTCGGGCACGCTGGCGCACCGGCCGAGATCGTGGTGCTCGACCCGGACACCGACCCCGGATGGCGACCCCTGGTGCTGGCCAGCGAGGACGTGCCGGACCCCGACTGGATCTCGGTCGCCGAGTCGATCTGGTGGGAGGGTGACCAGGGGCCGGTGCAGGGGTGGTGGTACCCGCCGACCCATCCGTTGATCGACGGACCCGAGGACGAGTTGCCGCCGTTGATCGTCAAGTCCCACGGTGGACCCACCTCGATGTCGCGGCCGGTGCACTCCGCTGCGACCCAGTACTGGACCAGCCGTGGCTACGGCGTGCTGGACGTGAACTACGGCGGATCGAGCGGGTTCGGCCGTGAGTACCGACAGCGGTTGGCCGGGCAGTGGGGCCTGGTCGATGTCGCTGACTGCATCGGTGGTGCCAGGGCGCTGGCGCAGCAGGGACTGGTCGACCCGAACCGCCTGGTGATCACCGGGGGCAGTGCCGGTGGATTCACCACCCTGGCCGCGCTCACCGCGAGCGAGGTCTTCGCTGCCGGGGTCAGCCTGTACGGCATCGGGGACCTGCGAGCGTTGGCCCGCGACACCCACAAGTTCGAGTCGCGCTACCTCGACGGCCTGGTGGGGCGCTGGCCCGAGGACGAGGCCGTCTACATCGAGCGGTCGCCGATCAGCCACGTCGACCGGCTCACCAGCCCGATGTTGCTGTTGCAGGGCACCGAGGACAAGGTCGTACCGCCGTCCCAGGCCGAGACGATCGCCGACGCGGTCCGGGCCAAGGGCCTGCCGGTGGCCCTGATCATGTACGAGGGGGAGGGGCACGGCTTTCGTCGGGCCGAGTCGGTGATCAGCCAACTGCAGGCCACCGAGTCGTTCTGTGCCCAGGTGCTGGGCTTCACCCCGGCCGAGAACGTGGCGGTCCTGTCGATCGAGAACCTGTGACCGACACCCCGGTGCTGCTGGGTTGCTCCCACGGCACCGCCTCGCCGGCCGGGCAGGCGGCGGTGTCCGCCCTGGTGCGGGCCGTGGCCCGAGCCCACCCGGAGGTGGAGGTCGGCCAAGGTTTCGTCGACGTCGAGGCCCCGGACGTCGCGACCGCGCTCGCCGCACGGGCGGGGCGGGCGGTCCGGGTGCTGCCGTTGCTGCTCTCGGCCGGCTACCACG
>DVLP01000018.1 GCA_018715445.1 Candidatus Avipropionibacterium avicola
CTGACCGGCGACGCGGCCGAGTTGGGGCCCTGGCTGGCGTCCCATCGTGACGTGAACGCGCTGGACCTCACCGGTGCCGATGCAGAGCTGCGCACCGAGTTGGCCACGGCCGCTGCGCCGACCGTCAAGCGGGTCCATGTGCCACGCCGCGAGCCTGACTTCCACGGGCCCGCCGGCACCGCGCGCCTGCGGGCCTTCCTGGAGATCAAGACCGTCTGGCACCCGGTGGGTGCGCCCTCGCTCTCCGGAGGCGGAGGCTACTGAGCGGCATGACTGGAACAACTCTTATATTTGAATGATTCCAAACAAAGGTGTAGGGTCATTGCCATGAGGACGCCACAGCAGACCGAGCTCACCGATCAGGTGCGACGCTCGGGCCTGCGTGCCACGGCGGGCCGGGTCGCCACCTTGGACTACGTGACCGCTCACCCTCACAGCACGAGCGCCGAGATCCACGCCGGGCTCTCCGGGCGTCTGCCGACGATGTCGATGCAGTCGATCCACAATGCCGTCAACGACATGACCGAGAAGGGTCTGTTGCGCAAGCTCGAGCTGCCGGGCGCGGCCCGCTACGAGACCCGGACCGGCGACAACCACCACCACATCCGCTGCATCAAGTGCGGACGGCTCGAGGATGTCGACTGCGTGGTCGGCGAGGCCCCCTGCCTGGACCTCGAGCACCGCGAGGCCATGCCTGTGGTGTTGAGCGCCGACGTGACGTTCCAGGCCGTCTGTGCCGACTGCCTCGCTGCAGAGGAGGCCTCCTGACCGTTTCGCCCGTACACCCCGATCTCTGATTTCCACTCCTGCCCAGGAGACCGACCCGACCGGAAGGACAATCATGACCACCACTGATCCCACCAAGGCCTCGACGACCGAGTCCGGTGCACCCCGTGAGTCCGACGCGCACTCGCTGAGCGTCGGCAGCGACGGACCGCTGCTGCTGCACGACGTCGCCCTGGTCGAGAAGCTGGCCCGCTTCGACCGCGAACGCGTCCCGGAGCGCAGCCCCCACGCGAAGGGCTCCGGAGCCTTCGGCGAGTTCGAGGTCCTCGAGGACGTGAGCCGCTGGACCAAGGCCGACTTCCTGCAGCCCGGGCGCAAGACGCGCATGTTGGCCCGGTTCTCCACCGTGGCCGGCGAGCTCGGCTCCCCGGACTCGTGGCGCGACGTCCGCGGGTTCGCGCTGAAGTTCTACACCGACGAAGGAAACTTCGACATGGTCGGCAACAACACGCCGATCTTCTTCGTCCGTGACCCGATGAAGTTCCCCGACTTCATCCACTCGCAGAAGCGCACCCCCGACTCCGGTCTGCGCTCGGCCAACATGCAGTGGGACTTCTGGACCAACTCACCCGAGTCGGCCCACCAGGTGTCCTACCTGATGGGTGATCGTGGTCTGCCGCGTACCTGGCGCCACATGAACGGCTACTCCTCGCACACCTACATGTGGGTGAACGCCGAGGGCGAGAAGTTCTGGGTGCAGTACCACTTCCACACCGACCAGGGCGTGGAGAACATGACGAACGAGGAAGCCGCCCAGCTGGCCGCCGAGGACGCCGACGTGCACCGTCGCGACCTGTTCGAGGCGATCGCCCGCGGTGACTTCCCGAGCTGGACGCTCTCGGTCCAGGTCATGCCGTACGAGGAGGCGAAGGCGTACCGGTTCAACCCGTTCGACCTGACCAAGACCTGGTCCAAGAAGGACTACCCGCTGCACACGGTGGGCCGGTTCACCCTCAACGAGAACCCGGTCAACCACTTCGCCCAGATCGAGCAGGCGGCCTTCAGCCCGAGCAACACCGTGCCGGGCACCGGGGTCTCGCCGGACAAGATGCTGCTGGGGCGGGTGTTCTCCTACCCCGATGCCCAGCGGCACCGGATCGGCACCAACTTCAACCAGTTGCCGGTCAACCAGCCGATCACCGCGACCAACTCCTACGACAAGGAGGGGTCGATGCAGTACCACCACTCCGGTGACGCGCCGGTCTATGCACCGAACTCGTACGGGCGGTCCTACCAGGACACCCAGGGCCCGGTGCAGAACGGCTGGGAGGCCGACGGCGAACTCGTTCGCTCGGCCTACTCCCTGCACGCCGAGGACGATGACTTCGGCCAGGCCCACACCCTGGTCCGCGAGGTCTACTCCGACGAGCAGCGGGACCGTCTGGTCGAGACGGTCACCGGCAGCCTGATCCCCGAGGTGCAGGAGCCGGTCCTGTCGAAGGTCTTCCAGTACTGGAAGAACATCGACGCCGAGGTCGGCCAGCGCATCGAGGACCTCTACCGCGAGAAGACCAAGGCCTGATCCGTCCAGACCTCACGAAGGCCCTGACCACCACGGTCAGGGCCTTCGTGCATCCGTACGTCCTGCTCAGGCCGGCAGCTCCTCGAGGGCAGCCTGGTACTCCTCACGAACCTTGTCGCCACCGGCCTTGCGCCAACCGTCCACGGCTTCGGCCAACGCGCTGACCTGTGAGCGCCCGGTGATGACGTCGGAGACGGTGTCGGCGATCTTCTGGCTGGCGGCCGAGGTCCTGGACTCGGTCGGTGAGTACACGCCCTGGGTCGGATCGACGAGCTGGTTGTCGACATTGTCGCTCTGGTAGTCGTGCAGCATCTTCACCATGTCGGGGGCCCCGTTCTGGGCATAGAGCACATCCGGCCCGCCGGCGACAAATCTCAACGACATGCCGGTGACCTCCGAGGAGCCCCGCTCGGTCAGCACCGGCTCACCGTCGGTGATGGTGTGGTCGTCCCCCTCGACCCCGTAGGTCCGCAGGAAGTTCTCCTCGCTGCCGAAGGGTGCTGAGCACCAGTCGATCACCCGCAGGCATTCCTTGACCCGCTCGACCTCGCCCTTCTTCACAAAGGTCAGGAAGTCCGTGGGTCCGAGCGTGTACTGCGCCCCCTTCCCCCCTTCAGCCAGGAAGGGCGACATCAGCCCCACATCGAAGTTGACCTCTCCGCGGACGGTGTAGCGGACGAAGTTGTCGCTGAACAGCGCAATCGTGCCGTTGGCGAACAACGGCTCGACCTCGAGCGACGAGCCACCCACGTCCGGGTGCCACCATCCGTTCTTCCAGGTGTCGGCGATGTAGGCGATCGCTGCCTCCCACTCCTCGGTCTCGAAGTCGCGGGTCAACGCGCCGTCGCTCTCCTGGCGCCAGCCGTTGGGGACCGAGAACATCGGGAAGAAGAGGTGCTCCAGCCACGAACTGGTGGCCGCCATGGCATACCGCCGACCGGGGCCGTTGGTGACGGCCTTGCAGAGCTCCTCGAACTCCTCCTTGTTGGTCGGCTCGGGATTGGCGCCGGCCTCCTCGATGATGTCAGGACGGGTGAAGATCGGACCTGCCGTACGGATCCTCAGCGTCGGGGTGGCGTGGATCTTGCCCGCCACCACGGCAGCCTCCCAGGCCTGCTGCGGCAGACGGGCCAGGTTGGGATAGTCCGCGACAGCGCCACCGGACAGCAGCTCGGTGAGGTCGGCGAACTTGTCCTGGACCACCGATTCGTAGCCCCGCAGTCGCCACGCCGAGGCCGTGTGCATCGTCACGATGTCCGGGATGTCGTTGCCGGTGAGCATCGCGGCCAGCTTGGTGTCGAAGTCGGTCGGGACCAGGGTCGGTTTGAGGTTGACGTTCAGTGCCTCGTTGATCGCCTGCCAGTAAGCGTTCCGCTTCACCGCCGGCGGTGGCGGGCTGTAGGTGATGACGAAGACACTCAGGTCACCGCCGGTCCCGACATCGCCGTCGACCGTCGTCACCCGGTCGGCCCCGTCGGGATAGCCGAAGTAACCGGGGGCGATCAGCGAGTCGAGGTCACCGGGCAGATCCGGAGACACCTCGGGGAAGGCAATGTGGTCCGGCAGGACCGAGGTGTCACCACCTCCCCCGGTCTGCGGGCGATCCTGACTGCTGCCACCGCAACCGGCCAGCCCGGCCCCGGTCGCCGCGGCGGCCAGACCTCCCAGTGCCAGCAGCGATCGACGGTTCATCGTCATGGACGTGGTCGTTGTCATCATTGATCCTCTCGAGCGTGACGTCGATGTCGTACGGAGCGGTCATCCCTTGACAGCCCCGGTGAGCACCCCGCTGCGGAAGTGCCGTTGGATGAAGGGGTAGACACAGGCGATCGGGATGATCGCCAGCACGACGACCGCCATCTGGAGCGACTGGGCCGGAGGCAGCTCCCCGACCTCCGCAGCCTCCTTGGCCAACGGAGTCCCCTGCAGGACATAGGTGCGCAGCACCAACTGGAGCGGCCACTTGGCCGAGTCGTTCAGGTACAGCAGTGCGCTGAAGAAGGCGTTCCAGTAGCCGACCGCATAGAAGAGTCCGACCACCGCCACCACCGCCTTGGACAGGGGCAGCACGATCTGCAGCAGGACGCGCCACTCCCCGGCCCCGTCGATCCGGGCACTGTCGAGAAGCTCACCGGGGACGCCCTGGAAGAAGCCTCGGATGATCACCAGGTTGAAGGCGCTGATCGCCGTCGGCAGGATGAGGGACCAGTAGCTGTCGAGCAGGTTGAGCTCCTTCACCATCAGGTACACCGGGATCATCCCCGGCGTGAACAGGAAGGTGAACAGGACCATCATCAACAAGAACCGTTGCCCGATCATCTGGCGGCGGGTGAGCGCATAGGCCGCCAGCACCGTCGAGGAGAGCGAAACGGCGGTCCCGACCAGGGTGACCCCGACGCTGACCAGGATCGCTCGGGTCACCACCCCACCGGCCAACACCGATCGGTACGCCTCCAGGGTCGGCTCCCGAGGGATCAGGACATAGCCGCCGGCTCGATCGATCTCTGCCTGCGAAGCCAGACTCGTCGACACCACGACCAACATGGGGACCACGACCACAGCGACGATCAGCAGCAGCGTGACGGCCTTCAACAGCTGCGTCAGCCAAGTCGGACGCTCCGCCCACACCGGGCGCTCATTCCTACGCGTCACGCGAGTACACCCCCGCTTCGCCGAGCAGGTGTGCGGCCTTGTTGGCGGCCAGGATCAGGGCCAGGCCCACGACGCCCTTGAGCAGACCCGCCGCGACGCCGATGCTCCAGTCGCCGTTGACCACACCACGGAAGTAGACATAGGTGTCCAACACCTCGGCCGCCGCCGGTCCCACATTGTCGCGCTGCAGCAGGAGTTGCTCGAATCCCACGCTGAGCGAGGTCCCGAGCTGCATGATCAGCAGCAGCACGATGATGGGACGCACACCGGGCAGGGTGATGTGCCAGGTACGACGCCAGGCGCTGGCCCCGTCGACCGCGGCCGACTCGTACAGGGAGTGGTCGATGTTGGACAGCGCGGCCAGGAAGATGATCGTGCCCCACCCGGCGTCCTTCCAGACACCCTGCCCGACGACCAGGAGCTTGAAGGTCTCGGGGATCCCCATGATGTTGATCGGTCCCCCACCCAAGCTCTGGACCACATCGGCGGTCAGCCCGGTCCCACCGAGCATCCGCTCGAAGATGGCCACCACGATCACCCAGGACAGGAAGTGCGGGAGGTAGATGACCGACTGGACGAATCCTCGGATGTACGGAGACAGCACGCTGTGCAACAACAGTGCCAGGAGGATCGGGACGGGGAAGGAGAAGAGCAGTTGGAGGGCCGTGATCTGCAAGGTGTTGACCAGTGCCCGCCAGAAGTCCGGGTCGGAGAACAGGGTGTGGAAGTTCTGCAGACCGACCCAGGTCGTCTCGCTCCAGCGCAGGTAGGGGATGTAGTCCATGAAGGCGACCACATTGCCCACCAGCGGGGCGTAGACGAAGAGCACGAGCAGCACACAGGTGGGCACGACCATGACCAGCAACGAGGCGTCGCGGCGCACACGCCCCCACACACCCAAGCGGGGTGCGGCCGTCCTCACGCTGTGCATCAACTCCACCTCAGGTGTAGACGAACTGGGCCGTGGCGGTGCCTGACACCGAGGGGACGAGTCGGATCCAGTGCGCGCTGAAGCCGGTCGGGAAGACCTCGCTGGCACAGCCACCCGGCTCGACGGTCAGCTCGCTGTGGCGGGCCCACCGTCCGGTGCCGGTGACGTCAATCTCCACCGTGACGTCCAGGCGATCCTCGCCGTCATTGGTCAGGTGCAGGCACTTGTGCTCGAACCCGGTCATCAGGTACGGATCGGACGCCACGCCGGCCTCCACCGCTGACTCCCACCACGGACCACCCCAGCCCTGCGGCTTGCCCCACTGCCACAGGTCATCGGTCTTGCCGAACCAGAGGTTCGCCTGCGGTTGGCCCGCCACCGGGTTGTTGTCGTTCAGCGGAGTGGTCTGGTCCCCCGCCATCACCAGCAGTCCGTTCCAGGAGCAGAAGTCGCCCACCACCCGCAGGTGCGAGGCCACCGGCCTGATCCCCCAGACCGCATCCGCGTAGGTGATCGACGGCAGCTCGTAGAACATCCCGCTGGCGTCCATCAACAGCCGCTCCGACTCCACCTCCCGGATCCGTGGCCATTCGGTGGTGAAGGCGTGGTCCTGGGTGTGGGTCGACTTCGGCAGGCGATACTGACGCCAGCCGGTGGTCGGCAGGTGCACCCACAGCAGCGCAGAGGCCCTGTCCTGCCCGACGGCGAACAGGGCGTCACCCATGCCGTTGGCGGTGGCCAGCGTGTTGAACTGGGTGCGGGCCAGCGTGCGCCACTGCTCACCGTCCCACTCGGCGAGGCGGCCCTCGCTCTCACCGGTCCAGAAGTCGTCGTGGTAGTAGGAGTTGTTGACCACGACCACGCGACCGTTGCTGGTGCAGATGTCCTTGAAGTGGGGATAGCCGTGCACCTGCAGGACGTCCAGCAGGTCGAAGAGCTGGGTGACCTCCAGGGTGTGGACGTCGACCTCGCAGAACTCACCCTCCATGCCGAGCATGTAGACCTTGTTGGCCGGGTCGTCCAGATGACGGGCGGTCCCGGTGATCCGGATGTCGACCAGATCGTCGATCGTCCGGACGGTGCCGTCGACATCGATCACGTGCGGCCCGATGAACAGTTGCGAGGTCTCCTTGTGCACCAGTCGGTTGGCGTAGGTGCCGACCACGCTCTCGGGATGCTTGGTCACCTGCAGGTCGTCGTCAATGCTGAACAGGCCCGTCCCGTCACCGGTCGGCGACTTGTGCGCCACGTAGGTCACGAACCACAACTTGTCCGCCCACGGCATCAACGCGCCGATGCCGGTCTCCGATCGTCGTGGCAGGTGCTTGGCCTTCACGGCCAGACTCGGCACCACGCCACTGATCGCCACAGGTCCACTGATTCCCGCAGGTTGCCCCAATGCCATGGGCGGGAGTGAATCGCACCCCGGCCGACACCGTCGGAGCCCAATCCCACGGTGCAGGTATTGCCCGACCACCATGCACATGGCGCTTGGTGCAGCTACGATCGAAGCGATGACGAGCATCCCCGGAGCCCAGTCGCTCAGCCGCGGCCTACGAGTGCTGACCACTCTCGTGCACGCCGACGGCCCGCTCACCGCGACCGAGATCGCCCATCGCTGCCACTGCCACCAGACGACCGCCTCGCGCATCCTGGCGGCGCTCATCGAGGCCGGCTACGTCCGCAAGGTCAGCTATCGCGAGTTCGCCCCGGACTTCGGCCTGCTCGCCCTGGGCATCGAGGCCACTGGCCACTTTGACCTGATCTCCCTGCCGCGTCCGGCGCTCGATCGGTGTGCCGAGATCTGCGCACCGATGATGGTGTCGTTGTGCCTGATGTGGCGTGGCCAGCTGCTCTACTTCGACCAGTCCACTCGCGGCTTCGACACCCGGGTGTTCCAGGGCAAGGACTACCCCATCCACCTGTCGTCGCCGGGGCTGCTGTTCATGACCGAGATGTCGCGGACCGAGGCACTGCAGATGCTGCGAGCCTCACGTCACAAGTTCGGCTGGCCCCGCACCACGGCATCGGTGCCCGAGACCGAGACGGAGACGCTGGACCATGCACTCCGCCTGGTGCGCAACGACACCCTCGTGCTCAAGGAGTGGGCCGAGCCCGGGCACATCACCGCAGCGGCCCGGCTGCCGGACCACCACGGTCACCCGTTGGCGCTGGCCATCGCCGGGCCCGCCGACATCTTCTCGGTGGAGACGTTGCGGATGCGGCTGCTGGCATGCCGTTCGCTCGTCCTGCCAGCACTGCCCGCTCCGAACGGGTAGACCGCGGGCCCAGCGGTGAGACCTGCTCAGCCGCCGATCTCCATTCGGCGCTCGTGGGCCGCCTGGTAGGCCGCCAGGTAGTCGGGCATCCCCATCTGGTCGAACTTGGCGACGTAGTTGTCCCACTCCGACAGCGGCAGCTGGCCGGTGATGAAGGCCGAGCGTGACTCGGTGGCGTGCTTGCTGATGTCGGTGCCGATCGACGAGAGCGTCGTGGACTCCTCGGAGGTGAAGGTGAAGGCCGACCACACCTCGTCCAAGGCGTACTGCTGCACCAGCTCAGCGCCCTCCACGGCCTGGGGGGTGTTCTCGACACCACGGAACCACTCATCGGTGGCGCGGCCGGGGTAGCGTCCGCCGCCGTAGAGGGCGTGGGGCTGCAAACCCTCGCCGATCGAGCGACCTCCCGCGGTGATCTCGGGCATCAGCTCGTAGCGGCCGTCGACCTCGTGGAAGCTCACGCCCTCGACGCCCATGAAGAACATCCGGGCGCCCTCCTCGCTGAACCAGAAGTCCATCCAGCGGGCGATCTCGACCGGATGCTCGGCCTTGTCGGTCATCGCGAACTGGCCGATACCGGCCACCTCGGAGCGGACGGCGTGCCACGGCGGGACGTCGTCGGAGGACTGCTTCTTCAGCGGTGCCAGCGCGACGTACTCCTCACCGACCTTGCCGAAGTAGCCGGCCGGTGTCTGGGTGGCGCAACTGGCCAACAGCCCGTCGGTGCCCAGGGTCTTGAACTTCAGCAGGTCGGTGTTGAACCCGTCCTCCATCAACAGACCCTTCTCGAAGAGTCGATGCAGGTAGGTCAACAGCTCGCGGTACCCGTCGGCGGTCGGGAAGTACCGCACCTTCTCGGTCTCGGGGTCCAGATCGACCAGTCCGACGTCGGGACCCTTGTTCCCGACCCCGAAAGTCCCGTAGAGACAGGGAATCGTGGTGCTGAAGGATCCAGAGTCGGCGTGCCCGATCGCACCGGCGCCGTCAGGGTCGGACCGCACCGCTTCCTCCAGGAAGGCCTCGAACTCGTCGAGGGTGGCGGGCACGTCCATCCCGAAGTCGTCCAACCAGTCCTGCCGGGCCCACAACTTGCTCGAGTACCGCATGCCCACGAAGTCCTTGTCGTAGATCTGGGGCAGCGTGTAGATCTTCCCGTCCGGGAAGGTCAGGGCCTGGCGGATCGTGGGGTTCTCCTCCATGATCGCCGTGAGGTTGGGCATGTGCCGCTCGATGAGATCGTCCAGCGGGACCAGCACGCCCTGTTCGCCGTACTTGGCGATGTCGCCGGCGCTGAGGCTGGTGCGGTAGAACACCTCCGGGTAGTCACCGCTGGCCAGGGCGAGGTTGCGCTTCTCCCCCACCCCCTCGAGGGGGACCAGGCCCCAGTCCAGGTGGATGTTGGTGATCTCCTCGGCCTTCTTGACCGCCGAGACCTCGTTCCAGTCGTCATTGGTGGTCGGCGGGTGACCGCTCATGAAGCGGAGGGTGGTCTTCTCCTTGACGATCGGATAGCCCTCGAGGTTGATGTTGGGATCCGGGTTGTCGATCTTCTCCTGGGTCTCACCGTCGGTACCGCCACTGCACGAGGCGAGGAATCCGGTACCGAGGACAGCGGCCGAAGCCAATGCCGTACGACGGGAGATGCTGGGCACGATCAGGGTCCTTCCGTGGGGGCACCTGGTGAACCGATCCAGGCGGCGGCAGCAATCGCCCACGACAGGCTAGTGCACGGGTGGATGAGGCTCGCCTGAGCCATCCATCATGTGTCAGTCCGCTGGAACGATCGGTGCGAAGCTCGGACCGGTACGGCCCAGTTCCTCGTCCAGCTTGGTGAAGATCGGGCTCGGCTTGCTCAGCGGGCGACCCACCGGGATCGGGATCGACTCCCACCTGGCCTGCTCGACGGTGTAGTCACCGGTCAGCACCGGATAGTCCGGTCCCCCGTCCTCGGCGACCGTACGGATCTCGGGTTGCGCCGCCCAGACCCCCTCGCCACCGAGCGCCTCGAAGACCTTCTGCGCGCCGTGCGGCAGGAACGGGGTCAGCAGGGCATTGCAGTCCGAGACCAGTTGCAGGGCACAGTGCAGCACGGTGTCGCGCCGGGCCGGGTCGTCCTTCAGCTTCCACGGCTCCTGCTCGCTGAGGTAGCGATTGGCCAGGGTGACGATCCGCATCGCCTCGGTGATGGCGTTCTTGAACTTGTTGTGGGCCAACAGGTCCCCGACGCTCGCGAACGCGTCACGACCGGCCGCCAGCAGTGCTTCGTCGGCCTCGGTGAGCTCGCCGGCCGCCGGGATCTCACCATTGTTCTTGTGGGCCATCGAGATCGACCGGTTGACCAGGTTGCCCCACTCGTTGGCGAGTTCGTTGTTGTTGCGGCGGACAAACTCGTCCCAGGTGAAGTCCGTGTCGTTGTTCTCCGGGCCGGCCACGGCGATGAAGTAGCGCAACGGGTCCGGGCCGAACTCGGCGAGCACGTCCTTGACGTAGATCACCGTGGAACGACTGGTCGAGAACTTGGCGCCGCTCATGGTGAG
The DNA here is from genome assembly GCA_018715445.1 of Candidatus Avipropionibacterium avicola. Classification (GTDB taxonomy): domain Bacteria; phylum Actinomycetota; class Actinomycetes; order Propionibacteriales; family Propionibacteriaceae; genus Avipropionibacterium; species Avipropionibacterium avicola. Next base: position 10,708 of record DVLP01000018.1, read on the forward strand.
GAACTCCGAGCTGACCACCTCGGTCGGCAGGTTCAGCTCCCCGTACGGGCCCTCGGTGCCACCCTTGTCGCCGGCACCGTTGTGGCCGAGCAGGATCGCGGGCCAGATGACACTGTGGAAGACGATGTTGTCCTTGCCCATGAAGTAGTACGACTTCGTCTCCGGGTCGTTCCACCACTTGCGCCAGGCCTGCGGGTCACCACTGCGCACGGCCCACTCGACCGAGGCCGAGAGGTAGCCGATGACGGCGTCGAACCACACGTAGAACTTCTTCAACGGCAGGTCGCGCCAACCGTCGAGCGGGATCGCGATGCCCCAGTCGATGTCACGGGTGATGGCGCGCGGCTTGAGGTCGTCGATGAAGTTCTGGCTGAAGCGCAGCACATTGGGCCGCCAGTCGGTGCGCTGCTGCAGCCAGGCCGTCAGGCTCTCGGCCAGGGCGGGCAGGTCGATGAAGAAGTGCTCGGTCTCACGGAACTCCGGGGTCTCACCGTTGATCTTCGAGACCGGGTCCTTCAGGTCCACCGGGTCGAGCTGGTTGCCGCAGTTGTCGCACTGGTCGCCGCGAGCACCGGCGTAGCCACAGATCGGACAGGTGCCCTCGATGTAGCGGTCCGGCAGGGTCCGTCCGGTCGACGGGCTGATCGCGCCCATCGTCGACTCCTTGACCACGTAGCCGTTCTCCAGCAGCGCCGTGAACAGGCCCTGCACGACGCGGGCATGGTTGCCGGTGGTGGTGCGGGTGTAGAGGTCGTAGCTGAGCCCGAGCCCGTGCAGGTCGTCGATCAGCTGACCGTGGTACTTGTCGACCAGTTCACGGGTGGTCAGGCCCTCCTTGTCGGCCTGCACCGTCACCGGCGTGCCGTGCTCGTCCGATCCGGACACCATCAGCACGTCGTGGCCGTTCATCCGCAGGTAGCGGGAGAACACGTCGGAGGGCACTCCGAAACCGGACACGTGGCCGAGGTGGCGGGGGCCGTTGGCGTAGGGCCAAGCGACCGCGGTGAGATAACGAGCCATGCCCCCACCCTAAACCGCGTACGTCCCCTGCCCCATCCGCGCCGACCACCGAGCCACTCCGGCCCCCGACCCCCGAGCCCGTCGAGGGGTGACCGACAAACTGTCGCGTCCTCAGGGGCGGCATCGACACAGG
>DVLP01000171.1 GCA_018715445.1 Candidatus Avipropionibacterium avicola
AGGTTTCCGCGGCCCGGATGTGGTTGGACGACGAACCGCTGCGGCCGACCTGGCACGCGCCTCGTCGGACCCGACCGTTGTGGATCGTGGTCGCGACGGTGGTCGCGCTGGCCGTGGTGGCCGGTGTGCTCTGGGCGACCGGTGGCCTGGCCGAACGCAGCGACGACATCATCACGGTGCAACCGGGCGAGGTCTTCGAGACCGGTCCGTACCAGTTCGTCTTCACCGAGGCCACGATCTGGGAACGGCGCTACGGCGACAGTCCGCGGTCGGGCTGGGAGGTTCAGGTGTACGGCTTCGGCCGCACCACGGCCGACACCTCGGGCCAGCTCCGTTCGGTCTGGACCGCGATCGGCGTCGACGGCTCCGGCATCGCCGAGAACGGCTCGATCGCCAAGGTCGGGCAGTTCCGTTCCTTCGGTGTGGAGTTCCAACCGGGCATGCCGATGGCCCCGGTCGTGCTGCAGGCCGACCTGCCGCCGGAGTTCGAGCCGGACGAGTTCATCGACCTGCTCGTCGGACGGATCGTCACCGAGAACCGGAGCAACACCGGTGACGCCAGTGGCGAGGTGCTGACCCTGACCCGGCAGCGCTACCAGATGCGGTTGCCGATGACGATCGGGACGGGCAACCCGCCGCGCTGACCCGTCGTCGGCCGAGGACGGTCCGGCAGCTCCGAAGCCGTACCCCCGGTCGGCCGGACCCCTGCCGAGCGCTCCCAGTGGGCAGTGAGGCCCGACCAGTGTCGGTCTGGACAACATCGGGTGGTGTCGTGACAACACCATGTGCCGTGAGAAGCGCTAGAATGGCCCAGGCCGCAACTGAGGGTGCATTTGTCCCAACTGCATCCCGGGCGGCCGAGAGGACAGAAGGAGACCTGGGTGACCACAGCCGATGACGCTTCCGTGCCGCACGAGCAGGACGAGGAGCGACAGATCCCGGACCCGGTCACACCCGACGGCATCCCCGACCAGGCGTACGACGCCGGCGACATCACGGTGCTGGAGGGCCTCGAGGCCGTCCGCAAGCGCCCCGGCATGTACATCGGCTCCACCGGCGAGCGCGGACTGCACCACCTGGTGACCGAAATCGTGGACAACGCCGTGGACGAGGCGATGGCCGGCTACTGCGACACGATCGCGGTGACCCTGCTCGACGACGGCGGCGTCCGCGTCGTCGACGACGGCCGTGGCATCCCGGTCAAGGAGCACCCGGTCGAGAAGATCCCGACCGTCACGCTGGTGCTGACCGTGCTGCACGCCGGCGGCAAGTTCGGCCAGGGCGGCTACAAGGTCTCCGGTGGCCTGCACGGCGTCGGTTCCTCGGTGGTCAACGCCCTGAGCGAGCGGTTCATCGTCGAGGTGCGCCGCGACGGTCACCGGTGGCGCCAGGAGTTCCACCTCGGCGTCCCGACCGCACCGCTGGAGCAGCTCGAGGAGACCGACGAGGTCGGCACCACGATCACCTTCTGGCCCAGCAAGGACATCTTCGAGACCACCGTCTTCAGCTACGAGACGCTGGCCACCCGCCTGCGGGAGATGGCCTTCCTCAACAAGGGCCTGCAGATCAGCATTGCTGACGAGCGCACCGACCGGGTCGACGAGGAGGGCGAGCAGCACGCCGACACCTTCAAGTACGACGACGGCCTGGCCGACTACGTCCGACACCTGATCGGCACCAAGCCGGTCATCAACCCGTCGGTGATCTCGGTCGAGGACCACGACGAGGCCAACGGCCTGAGCGCCGAGGTCGCGATGCAGTGGAACGCCTCCTACGTCGAGTCGGTCCACACCTTCGCCAACGCCATCAACACCCATGAGGGTGGCACCCACGAGGAGGGGTTCCGCGCCGCGCTGACCAACACGGTCAACAAGTGGGGCGAGACCTGGAGCCTGGTGAAGAAGAAGGAGGACCGGATGGCCGGTGAGGACATCCGTGAGGGCCTCACCGCGATCATCTCGGTCAAGCTCACCGAGCCGCAGTTCGAGGGCCAGACCAAGACCAAGCTGGGCAACACCGAGGCCCGCTCCTTCGTCCAGCGCGTCGTCAACGACAAGCTGAGCGACTGGTTCGAGCAGAACCCCAGCGAGGGCAAGGAGATCGTGCGCCGTGCCCAAGCCGCCGCGATCGCCCGGATCGCGGCCCGCAAGGCCCAGCAGGCGGCCCGCGACCGCAAGGGCCTGCTCGGTCGCTCCGGTCTGCCCGGCAAGCTCAAGGACTGCCAGTCCACCGAGCCGACCGAGTGCGAGGTCTTCATCGTCGAGGGTGACTCCGCCGGAGGTTCGGCCACCGGCGGACGTGACCCGCGGACCCAGGCCATCCTGCCGATCCGCGGCAAGATCCTGAACGTCGAGAAGGCCCGGATCGACAAGATCCTGCAGAACCAGGAGGTCCAGGCGATCATCGCCGCGCTGGGCACCGGGATCCACGACGACTTCGACATCGCCAAGCTGCGCTACCACAAGGTCGTGCTGATGGCCGACGCCGACGTTGACGGCGCCCACATCCGTACCCTGCTGCTGACGCTGCTGTTCCGCTTCATGAAGCCACTGGTCGAGGGCGGCTACATCTACCTGGCCCAGCCGCCGCTCTACAAGATCAAGTGGAGCAACGCCTCCCACGAGCTCGCCTACAGCGATGCCGAGCGTGACGGTCTGCTGCGGCTCGGTGAGGAGGCCGGGCGCCGCCTGCCGAAGGAGGGCGCGATCCAGCGCTACAAGGGTCTGGGCGAGATGAACGCCGACGAGCTGTGGGACACCACCATGGACCCGGAGCAGCGACTGCTGCTGCAGGTCACCCTGGAGGATGCCGCCCGCGCCGACGAGATGTTCTCGATCCTGATGGGGGAGGACGTCGAGCAACGCCGCACCTTCATCCAGCGCAATGCCAAGGACGTTCGGTTCCTTGACATCTGATGCGTCCCGCACCCCACGCCGTACGTACGAGCCTGCTGACCTCCTCGAGGAGCAACGATGACTGAGACCCCACCCGGCGCCCCCCTGCACCGCACCGAGCCGATCGATCTCCAGGAGGAGATCCAGAAGTCCTACCTGGACTACGCGATGAGCGTGATCGTCGGGCGTGCCCTGCCCGACGTCCGCGACGGGCTCAAGCC
>DVLP01000172.1 GCA_018715445.1 Candidatus Avipropionibacterium avicola
GGGCAGGTGCACCTGCTCGGTGACGGCCCGGTCACCGATGCCGATGCGGCCTCGGTCGCGGCCGACTACGCGACCAAGCTCGCCGAGGCACCGGTCGACATCGTCTGCGCGGGCATCGGCGTCAACGGCCACATCGCCTTCAACGACCCGCCGGTCGCCGACTTCGACGACGCCCTCGCGGTGAAGGTGGTCGAGCTCGACGACGTCTGCCGCCAGCAGCAGGTCGACGACGACTGCTTCCCGAGCTTCGAGGCGGTCCCGACCCACGCGCTCACCCTGACCGTGCCCCGACTGATGGACTCGGCCCGGATCTTCTGCATCGTGCCGGCTGCCGGCAAGGCGCCAGCCGTGGCCCGGACCCTGGCCGGACCGATCGAGGAGGCGTGCCCCGCGAGCATCCTGCGGCGCCACCCGAACGCCAAGCTCTACCTCGACCCGGACTCGGCGTCGGTGGCGGTCGCGGACGGCACACTGTCGGCCTGAGGCCGCGGGGGCACGCTGTCGGCCTGAGCCCGCGCGGGCACGGGCTCGACCTTGGCCGGGGTCTGCACCCTCTGCAAGGTGGTGCGCAACGGCATCGACTTGATCAGGGCGGCTGAGACCAGCGCCAGCGCCAGCACGGGGAACGCCGACAGGAAGACCACGTGCAGGGCATCGGCCAGGCCCATCCTGATCGCCTCGGCGATCGGGGCCGGAAGGGCCTCCAGCTGGGACGGGTCGAGCACCGAGCCCAGCCCGGCGCCGCCGGCGGTGGACGAGTCGGCGCCCTCGGGCAGGTGGTTGGCCACCGCCTTCGGCAGTTGCAGGGTCATGATCGAGCCGAAGATCGTCACGCCGATCGTCGAGCCCATGTTGCGGAAGAACTGGGTGGAGGCGGTCGCGATGCCCATGTTGGTCGGCCCGGCGGTGTTCTGCACCACCAGCAGGAAGTTCTGGTTGCAGGCACCCAGACCGATGCCGGTCACCAGCATCGCCAGGGTGATCCGCCACTCCGGGTCGCCGTACTCCAGCAGTGACAACAACACGTAGCCGAGGGCGACCAGGCACACCCCGCCCAGGATGATCGACTTGTAGCGCCCCGTCCGGGTCACCAACAACCCGGCCGCCATGCCGGTGAGGACCATCGCGAGCATCAGGGGCATCGTGATCAGACCGGACTCGGCGGCGCCGACCCCGTGGACGCCCTGGGCGTAGACCGGGATGTAGAAGATCGCACCGAACATCGCGATCGAGACCGCGAAGGCCGAGACGTTGGCGAAGGTGAAGGTCCGCTTGGCGAACAGCCGCAGCGGCAGCAGCGGCTCGCTGGCCCGGGTCTCGATCACGATGAAGGCTGCGAGCACGAGGGCCCCGCCCACGTACATCGAGATGATCACCGGCGACGACCACGGATAGGTCGCGCCACCCCAGCTGGTTGCCAGCAGCAGCGTGACCATGGAGATCGTGAGGGTGATGATCCCCGCGACGTCGATCTTGGCCCGACGGCGTTGGTGGGGCAGGTGGAGGAAGCGGGTGATCGCGAAGAAGGCCGCGATCCCGATCGGCAGCGGGATGAAGAACAACATGCGCCAGCCGAGGTGGTCGGTGATCAGGCCACCGGCCAGCGGCCCGGCGACCGAGGACATCCCGAAGACCGCACCCATCAGGCCCTGGTACTTGCCGCGCTGACGTGGCGGGATGATGTCGCCGATGATCGTCTGGGACAGCGGCATCAGGGTGCCCATGCCCATGCCCTGCACGGCGCGGCCGGCCACCAGCACCCAGAACTCCTGGGCCGAGCCCGAGATCACCGAGCCCACCATGAAGACGCACAGCCCGGCCAGGTAGAAGCCGCGCCGTCCGTACAGGTCGGAGAGCTTGCCCACCACCGGGGTGACCACGGCCGAGACCAGCATCGCGGCGGTGGCGATCCAGGCGTAGTGGTCCATCCCGCCCAACTCGGCCACGATCCGTGGCATCGCGGGGGAGACCAGGGTCTGGCTGATCGAGGCGACGAACATCCCCAGCATCAACCCGATGAAGACCCGACGTCCCTGCGGACCCAGACCCGTGTAGGCGACCTCCTCGACCGTCGGCGTCGCGCTGGTGTCGACCGGCGCGGCCGGCACCGGGGCGGGCTCGGGTTGGACGGATGGCTCGGGCTGGGTCGGCTCAGGGTCGGGACGGGTCACACGCCTCAGCATAGCCAGAACGTGCAGGCACTGCACAAACGCAGCAACTGCAATTTTGCATGCTGATCGCTATGATTGACGCCATGACCACCGAGGTGGCGAGCCCGCCCGCGGGCCTGCGTGAGCGCAAGAAGCAACAGACCCGTGCCGCACTGCACCGCTCAGCCCTGGAGCTGGTGTCGGCCAACGGCGTCTGTCAGGTGACCACCGAGCAGATCGCCGAGCGGGCCGGTGTCTCGGCCCGAACGTTCTTCAACTACTTCCCGACCAAGGAGTCGGCGATCCTCGGCATGGGGCCCGACCAGGCCGGGCGGGTGGCGCAGTGGCTGCGCGACGAGCCCGCCGAGGTGACGCCCGAGGAAGCCGTACGGTCCTGCTTCACCCGGTACGCCCTCGAGCTGGCCGCCGACAAGGACCTGTGGAAGCTGCGCCACAGCGTGGTGCGCTCCAACCCCTCGATCACCCAGGCCATGGCGGCGATCTCCAGTGCGGTCGAGCGGGCCGTCGCCGAGGCCCTGGCCGAACGGATGGGTGTCAGTCCCCAGGACGACCTGCGACCCCATCTGGTGGTCTCGGTCATCTGGGCCGCGATCCGCGCCGGGTTGGCGCACTCACGCGAGCACGAGGTGCCCGTCCAGGAGGCGATCGACGAGACCCTCGGCCTGTTCGACGACTGGGCCCACACGACCGCAGGGCCGCCCATCCGGTCCACCAGCTGACGTCCGGTTGACGCTGCAATCGTGTGCAGGCGAGCATGGCCGACATGGCTCGCCGTTATCTGGACCACCTCGTCGACGACATCCTGCCCTGGTGGCTCGCCCACGGACCCGACCCCGCACGCGGCGGGGTCCACACCTGCTGGGACAACCTGGGCCAACAGCTGGTCAGCCGCGACAAGTACACCTGGTCGCAGGGACGCTGGGCCTGGCTGGCCTCGGCGGTGGCCCTGGCGGCCCAGGACGGGTGGCTGCCGGTCGATCCTGAGCCGTGGCGTCGTACCGCGGTCGACACCGCCCGTCACATCCGCGACCACGCGATGCTGCCCGACGGCACCACGGCCTTCGTCACCACCGATGACGGCCAGCCCAAGGAGACGACACCGGGCCAGGGACTGCACACCAGCATCTTCGCCGACTTCTTCACCGCGCTCGGCTGGGCCGGTCTGGCTCGGTTGGGTGCGGATCCGGACGACGACTGGGCCGGGCGGGCCCGCACGCTGTACGACTCGGCCGTCGATCGCATCGCCGCCGGGCCGGTGCGCACCGATCCCTATCCCGTCCCACCGGGCTACGGATCCTGGGCCCTGCCGATGATCACCATCGGGGTGGGCAACGAACTGTTCGCCGCCACCGGTGACCAGGCGGTGGCCGAGCGGGTCCGGGCCGCCATGGACACCCTCGACGAGTCGTACCTGCGCGGCGACGACGGACTGGAGATGCCGGTCCTCGACCCCGAGCTCGCTGACCCCGACTCGCTCCATGCCCGCCACCGCACCCCGGGTCACGTCCTGGAGTGCCTGTGGTTCCTCGACGACGCCCGGGCCGTGGTCGGTGACCACCCGCTGACCGACCGGGCCCGGCTGACCGCGATCGCGCTGCGGGCCCTCGAGATCGGTTGGGATCCGCAGTACGGGGGACTGCTGCGCTATGTCGACGCCGCAGGTGGTGAGCCCAGCGGGACCGTCCAGGTCGATGCCGAGGCCGACCCTCACGGCACCCCGGATCCCTATGCGCTGTTGGTGACCGAGACCTGGGGCACCAAGTTGTGGTGGATCCACTCCGAGGCCACCTGGACCTGTGAGCTGCTCGCCGCGCGGACCGCGGATCCCGAGATCTGCGTCTGGCGCGACTCGGTCCGCGACTGGACCCTGGAGAGGTTCCCGGCCGGGCCCGGTCAGGAGTGGGTCCAGAACCGTGACCGTGCCGGTACGCCGATCACCCGGACCGTGGCCCTGCCGGTCAAGGACCCGATGCACATCGCCCGCGCGTGGCTGCGGATCGCCGAGCTGGAGCAGCGCGGCGAGCTGCACCCCTGAGCCTCAACCGGCCCGCAGCACACCGCGACCACTGAGCGACAGCGCCAGGCTGGCGGCGCCGAGGAGCCCGGCGTTGGACAGCTCGGCCACCCGCAGGTCGAGGTCGACGACGTGGCCCAGCGTGGCGAAGTCGCCCAGGTGGCGGCGCAACGGCTCGAAGACGACCTCGCCGGCCTTGGACAGCCCGCCGCCGACCACCACCACGTCGATGTCGAGTTGGGTGGCGGTGGCCGCGATGCCGGCGGCGGCTGCACGCATCCCGTGGTCGATCGTCTCGCGGGCGATCGGATCACCCCGGCGTGCCGCCTCGGTCAGCTCGATCCCGTCGCGACCCGACCAGCCTCGGGCGCGGGCCCGTTCCACCATGGCCGGGCCGCGGGCGTACGACTCCACACAACCGTGGCCGCCGCAGACGCAGCGCTCGCCCCAGGCGTTCACGCTGGTGTGGCCGAGGTGCACGGCGTTGCCGGTGGCGCCGGTGACCAGCCGGTCGTCCAGGATGGCGCCGCCGCCGACACCGGTCGAGATCACGATGCCGATCATGGAGGCGACATCGCGTCCGGCGCCGAGCCAGTGCTCACCCAGGGCGATGCAGTGACCGTCGCCGGCCAGCACCACCTGCGGATCGACACCGGTCACCCCGGCGACAGCGGCGCGGACCCGTTCCACCACCGCGAACCCGCGCCAGGCCGCAATGTTGACCGGGGAGACCTCACCGGCACGGGTGTCGATCGGGCCGGCCGAACCGATGCCGACATCCCACTTCCGGCCCGGTTCGAGCCCGAGGTCAACGATGGCCTCGCCGATCGGGGCCCACACCGCCTCGGGGTCGGGTGAGTCACGGGTGGCGACGACGGTCTCGGTGAGCACCCGGCCGTCCGGTGCCACCACGGCCAGCGCGATCTTGGTGCCGCCGATGTCGAGGGCGAGGACGGGAGTCACGATCGACACGGTATTGGATGGGATGCCCCGATTGGCCGAGGGCCGTAGGATGATCGGTCGTGGCTGACTTCTCGCATGCGCTCCCGGAGCTCGAACACGACCTCGCCCAGATCGAGGCGGTGGTCGACCTGGACGCCAAGCGCGCCGAGATCGCCGACCTGGGTCAGCAGGTCACCGCCCCCGACCTGTGGGACGACCCGGACAACGCCCAGCGACTCACCTCCCGACTCTCGGCCCTGCAGGGCGAGGTCGACCGCGTCAGCGGACTGCGGCAACGCCTGGACGACCTGGCGGTGCTGGTCGAGCTCGCCCAGGAGGAGGCCGACGACTCCACGATGGCCGAGGCCGAGTCCGAGCTGGCCTCCCTGCAGTCGGCGACCGAGGCCCTCGAGGTGCGCACGCTGCTGTCGGGCGAGTACGACGAGCGTGACGCGATGATCACGATCCGGGCCGAGGCCGGGGGAGTGGACGCCGCCGACTTCGCCGCGATGCTGCTGCGGATGTACCTGCGCTGGGCCGAGCGACATGGCCACAGCACCGAGGTCTACGACACCTCCTACGCCGAGGAGGCCGGCATCAAGTCGGCCACCTTCCAGGTCAAGGCCCCGTTCGCGTACGGCAGCCTGTCGGTCGAGCAGGGCACCCACCGACTGGTGCGGATCTCGCCGTTCGACAACCAGGGACGGCGCCAGACCTCCTTCGCCGGGGTCGAGGTGCTGCCGGTGACCGAGGAGGCCGACCACATCGAGATCCCCGAGGCGGACATGCGGATCGACGTCTTCCGCTCCTCGGGTCCGGGTGGCCAGAGCGTCAACACCACCGACTCGGCGGTGCGGATCACCCACCTGCCGACCGGCATCGTGGTCTCCTGTCAGAACGAGAAGTCCCAGATCCAGAA
>DVLP01000173.1 GCA_018715445.1 Candidatus Avipropionibacterium avicola
GTGCCCTTGAACTCCTCGAAGATCACCTCGTCCATCTTCGAGCCGGTCTCGATCAGCGCGGTGGCGAGGATGGTCAGCGAACCGCCGTCCTCGATGTTGCGGGCGGCACCGAAGAATCGCTTCGGCGGATACAGCGCCGCGGAGTCCACACCACCGGACAGGATCCGTCCGGACGCCGGGGCGGCCAGGTTGTAGGCGCGTCCCAGCCGGGTGATGCCGTCGAGCAGGATGACCACGTCGTGGCCCAGCTCGACGAGGCGCTTGGCCCGCTCGATGGCCAACTCGGCGACCGTGGTGTGGTCGTCGGCGGGCCGGTCGAAGGTCGAGGCGATGACCTCACCCTTGACCGAGCGCTGGAAGTCGGTGACCTCCTCGGGACGCTCGTCGACCAGCACCACCATCAGGTGGACCTCGGGGTTGTTGGTCGTGATGGCATTGGCGATCTGCTGCATGATGATCGTCTTGCCGGCCTTGGGCGGCGACACGATCAGGCCACGCTGGCCCTTGCCGATCGGGGCGACCAGGTCGACGATGCGACCGGTCATCAGGGTCGGGGTGGTCTCCAGGCGGAGACGCTCCTGCGGGTACAGCGGCGTGAGCTTGGCGAAGTCGGGGCGGTTCTTCGCCTCCTCGGGCGGCTGACCGTTGACGGTCTCCACCCGGACCAGCGGGTTGAACTTCTCCCGACGCTCCCCCTCCTTGGGCTCACGCAGCACACCGGTGACCACGTCACCCTTGCGCAGTCCGAACCGCTTCACCAGCGACAGCGAGACATAGGCGTCCTCGGTGCCGGGCAGGTAGCCGCCACGGCGGACGAAGGCGTAGTTGTCCAACACGTCGAGGATGCCGCTGACCGGCACCAGGACGTCGTCCTCGCTGACGGTCGGCTCGGCTTCCATCCCCCGGTCGTTGCCGCCCCCACCACGGTTGCGGCGGTTCTGACGGTCCCGGTTGCGGCGACGACGTCCACGACGCGGACCGTCGTCGTCATCGAAGTGGCGCTGGTTGCCGCCACCGCCGTTGTTGTTGTTCTGCTGCTGCTGCTGCTGTTGACGACGACCCTGGTCGCCGCCACCGCTGTCGCGCGACTCGGAACGGGCCGGCCGCTCCTCGGCCGCTGCCGGGGCCTCGCTCGGGCCACCCAGCTCACGGCGCACCTCGTCGAGGCGGGCGCCGACGGCTGCTGCGACATCGTCGGAGGCCGGGGCCTGGGAGTCACCGTTCTGACGGTCACGGCCGTTGGCCGAGTCCGCCGAACCCTGCCGAGCACCACGGTCACGACCGGAACGACGCTCGCGTCCCTCGTCGTCGTGGGTACGGGCGGGGCGATCCTGGCCGGACTCGGAACGGGCCTGCTTGGCCTCGTTGCGATCCTGCTTGTTGGCCTCGGGCCGGTCCTGCTTGGGCTCGTTGCGGTCCTGTCCGGATTCAGAACGGGCCTGCTTGGGCTCGGGGCGCTCCGACTTCTCCGCGTTGGGGCGGCCGTTGGTGTCGTCGCGGCGGGCTCCCTCGGTACGGGAGCCGCCCTGGGCGCTCTTGATCGCTGAGATCAGGTCGCCCTTGCGCATCCCCGTCGTGCCCTTGAGGCCCATGCTGCTCGCGAGGCGCTTGAGCTCGGGCAACAGCATGGCGTCCAGGCCGGTTCCCTTGCGGCCACGGGTGCCGGACGACGATGGGCTCGATGCGGTCTCTTCTGAGACGGTCGTCACGAAAGTCCTTTCGGAAGGGTCCGGCTGGCGGGACCCGGGTCACCTGCGATGGGCGACGACGCTCAGGTGCATCGTCCTTGCCCACGGCAACGTGGTCCCGTGGCAAAGCTCACCAACCGGTCTGTGGGTTCAGGTTCGTTCCGTACGAAGAAGGGAGGTACCCACCTCGAGCGGGAGTGCCGAGCGGCACCACGAAGGCCACTGGCCATTCGCTCCACCGGAACCTGACGGTGGAAACACACGTACCTGTCCTGCTACCCCTTCACGTTGCTCCACCGCCTCTGAGGAGGCCAAGATCAACGGGGAGTGGGTGACATCGAACGGACAAGCCGCCGTGTTCTGTCCCCCAGACTAACACCGCCATCCCAGTGGTGCATCTTTGGGCACGGCGTGTGGTGCGCGTGTCGCGACAGCCCGTGCCGCGATCAGTCGGTCGACCGGTCGCGCAGGGTGACACCCTCACCGATCTCCAGCAGCACGGGACGGAAACCCGGATGCTGGTCGTCGGCCAGGGTCTCCAGCTCGGAGCGGGGACCCAGCACCAGCACGGTGGGACCGGCCCCGGCGATCACCGCGGCATGTCCGTCGGCGCGCAGTGCGGTGAGCAGGTCATACGACTCGGGCATCCGGCTCGCCCGCTGTCGTTGGTGCAACCACTCCTCGGTCGCGTCCCACAACAGGTCGGCCCGTTGGGTGAGCGCGAGGCACAGCAGTGCGGCCCGACCCGCCGTACGGGCGGCATCGGCATGGGGCACCTCGGCCGGCAACATCCCGCGGGCCGCATGGGTGGGCAGGATCGCGTCCGGCACCAGCGCCAGTGCGCCGACCGGCGCGACGACCGGCAGCGACACCGCACGGGCACCGGGGACCCGGGTCTGGTCCCAGGCCAGGGTGAAGCCACCCAGCACGGCGGCCGAGGAGTTGTCGGGGTGGCCCTCCAGCTCGGAGGAGATCTGCACCAGCCAGTCCAGGTCGAGGTCGCGGCCCGGTCGGGCGATCCCCCACGCCAGGGCCAGTCCCGCCACGATCGCCGAGGCCGATGAGCCCAGGCCCTTGCCGTGCGGGATCGTGTTGTGGGCCTCCAGACGCAGCCCCCCGA
>DVLP01000174.1 GCA_018715445.1 Candidatus Avipropionibacterium avicola
AGACCTGGTTGTCCTCGCAGGTCGCCAACAGTGCCTTCAGCCGTATCCCGAACTGCTGCCACGGATCAGTCACAGCCACCCGTCTCCCACTCCGTTCTCCACTGCCCATCATCATGGCCGCTCGATGCAAACCCCGCGTGAACGGCCAGCGACCCTGAATGGTTTTCAGCTATGCCATTACGAAGCGCCTGCACGACCTCAATGGGGTTACGGACACAAATCCCTTCTGATGACATTCGCCGTTGCGGCCGGACGACGCACCGGTCTTGACCCGACCGAGGCGGCCTTCCTACCGTCGCGCCACCGGTTGGTCCCCCACTGCATCGGAGTCGATGACATGAACGCGCAGCCCCACCACCTCAGCTTCTCCCGCCGCGGCCTGCTCGGCGCCAGCGCCGTCAGCGCCGCCGGGCTGGGACTCGGACTGTCCCCGTACGGCGTCGGTGTCACTCCTGCCCACGCCGCGCAGGCCGATCTCGGACTGTCCGCCGAGGTCGTCGACCGCGGGATCGTCGCGGTGGAGCGCAATGTGCGCACCTCGGCGGCCGGCATCACCAACAAGGGCGTCCCCCTGCTCTACCTGCTCTCCGACGGCAACCCCGTCTCCTTCAACGTGCTCAACGGTGACACCGGCGCGTTGATCGGATCCTTTCCACTGCCGCCGAAGTCGGTCGGCGGCTCCCCCGCGGTGGCCCCGGACGGGACGGCCTACTTCGCGGTGCGGGACGGCAAGAGCTCCCTGGTGCACCGCTACGACCCGGTCCGCAACGAGGTCGAGTTCCTGGTCGAGAGCCCCACCGGCGACGCCGTCACCCGCTCCCTGCGGGTCGACGGGGACATGCTCTACGGCTGCACCTATCCGAATGCGAAGGCCTTCTCGTACGACCTGACCTCCGGCGAGGTGCGCGACTACGGCAGGGTCGTCCAGTCCACCGACGGCTATGCCTGGGGCTTCGAGAAGGTCGGCGATTCGCTCTACGTCGGCACCGGCATCGGCGAGGGCCACGTCGTCAAGGTCGACATCGCGTCCGGGGAGAAGACCGAGCTCACCCTGCCGAAGGAGTACGACGACCGGCTCACCTACTTCTACTGGTTCCGTCAGATCGGCGACCTGGTCGCGATGGCCTTCTCCCCCGGGATCGAAGGCGGCACCAACGTGTTGTTCTGGGACACGGTCGCCGAGGACTGGGTCCTCGACGGGGCGATCCCCACCTTCCTGAGCCTCAACGGCCCGCTGACCACCACCACCGAGGACGGCCGCTTCTACTACAAGTCCGAGGACGAGATCCACGAGTTCGATGTCACCACGGGGAAGTCGCGGCCCACCGGATGGGCTGACACCGGGCTCGATGACACCGGGTCGCACCGCACCCTCGACCTGGTGACGGTCGGGCGGGCCCGGCTCGCCCGGCCCGTGCTCTTCGGCGGCAACAACGACGGCTCGTTCTGGCGTTTCGACCCGGAGTCCGGCGAGCACGAGTACTTCGAGACCGTCATCGAGGGCGCTCCCCTGACCACCAACGAGTTGGGCGTCGGCCCCGACCAGCGGGTCTATGTCCCGACCTATCTCGGGCCGGGGGCGATCGCCCGGTTCGACCCGCAGACCGAGCAGACCGAGGTCCTGCCCGGTCCTGGTCAGGTCGACACCGTCGTGCCGATCGGCTCACAGTTGTTCCTGGGAAGCTATCCCGGCGGGATCGTGCACCTCGGCGATCCCGGCCAGGACTGGGACTTCGGGACCAACCCGGCCAAGGAGTACGAGCTGATCGGCGACGACCAGGACCGGATCATGCAGGCCTCGGCCGACGAGGCCGGCGAACGGTACGCGATCGGCACCGTGTCCGACTACGGGGTCCCCGGTGGTGCACTGACCATCGTCGACGCGGACGGCACCCGTACGGTCCACCGTGACCTCATCGAGGGCCACAGCGTGGTGACCGTGCTGTGGGGCCCTGACGGTCTGGTCTACGCCGGTACGTCGATCCGTGGTGGCCTGTCCAGCCCGAACGGCGCCGGCAGCGCCGAGCTGCTGGTCTTCGATCCCGACGAGCAGACGCTGGTCCACCACGTCGCCCCGGTCTCCGGCAATGACTCGGTCAGCGAGCTCGCCCTCGGTGCGGATGGTCAGGTGTGGGGCGTCACCAAGAGGGGGCACATCTTCGCCTTCGACCGGGAGTCGCGCACCGTCACCGCCACCATCGAGCACGGCCTCGGCGGCACCAGCTCCACGTGGGGGTCCGGCTCCACGATCGTTGCCCACCCGAGCGACGGTCTGCTCTACGGTCTGGGCACCGGCGACCTGTACGCTTTCGACCCGGAGACCCAGGACTGGCAGGTGCTCGACGAGGGTCGTGGCCTGAAGCGGCTGGACATCGCCGAGGACGGACGGTTGTACGCCGTCAACGAGACCCATCTGTTCCAGATCACGATCAGTCGGGACTGACGGCGTCGGGATACTTGCTGCGATAGAAGTGGACGATCATGTCGACGACCTGGTCGTAGGTGACGGTCGCGGTGTTGATCACCAGGTCGTAGTACTCGTCGTCGTGGGGGTTCCAGCGATAGAGGCTGCGTGACATCTCGGTCCGCATGCTGTCCTCGAAGGCGATGCGGGCCGCGACCTCCGGCGCGGTCAGCCCGGTCTTCGCCATCACCCGGTTGACCCTGCGATCCAACGGAGCGGTCAGCCGTACGTGGAGCGAGCCCACGGCTCGGCCGAGCACGACGGCGCCGTTGCGGCCGGCGATCACCGCACCGTCCTCGGCATACTTCAACAGCTCCGCACTGTTCTGGGTCGCGACCGAGTGGTCCTCGGCGGTGGCCAGGGCCTGGGCCAGATCGGAGTACTGGGTGCCGGTGTAGGAGACGGTCCGCAACCACCGCTGGAAGGCGCTGTCGGAGGCCAGCACCTGGACGTCGGCATCGGCGACCTGGTCGGAGCTGAACTTCTGGGGGATGTAGGCCACTCCGAGACGCTTGGCCACCGCCGGAGCGATCTCGGACAGCCCCGCACCCTCCCGTTCGAAGAGGGTGACCACCGGCAGGACACCTCGGCCACGCGGGCGGAGCAGCAGGTCGCGGTCATCGCCGAGCTCCTCGGTCCGGACCCGGGAGGTCTCCACGCCGTACGAGGAACTCACCGCTCCTTCGCTGCGGCGGGCATGGAGCTCACGGATGATCTCGCGATGCTGGTCACTGGTCAGGTTGTAGCCCAGGATCACCACGGCGGCCAGCACCGCCAGCACAGCCGGCAGCGCACCGGTG
>DVLP01000175.1 GCA_018715445.1 Candidatus Avipropionibacterium avicola
CTCGCGCAGCATGTCCCAGTGGGTGCGCTGCGGCTTGACCTCCTTGGCCTCCGGCTCGACGCCGTCGGTGCGACGCGACTCCAGCCCACAGCGTGGGCACTCCCACAGCGCCGGGGTCTCGGCCTCCTCGGAGAAGGTCAGCTCGAAGTGGTGTCCGTTCGGGCAGTCGAATCCGAGCTGCTGACGAGGCGCGAACTCGACGCCGGTCTCGTCCTCGAAGCTCTTCGATCCCAAACCTGCCCCGCGCAATGCACGATCCGCCATGGTGCCTCCCCAAACAGTCCTGTACGGTCCGGCCCGACGCCACGGTTCCTCTCCGACCCGACGACCTCGTGCCGTACGACGAGCGCCGGCAGCAGGTGTCAGATGGGTCCGTGGCCCAACTGGGCCTGTCAGGATCAACCGATCCCGACCTTCCATTGTTCCCGATCGGCCAAAATGGTGGCAAATCGGCCGGGCTCAGGCCTCGGTTGAGTCGGCTTCGGCGCGCCGAGCCGGAGGCCGTACGAAGGTGAGGGCGGTCGCCCCGGCCACCAGGACCAGGATGATCCCAATGATCCCGAGCCGGTCACCGCCGAGGAAGGAGAAGCCGGCGACCAGGGCCGGGGCCAGGAAGGAGACCGCTCGTCCGCTGGTGGTGTAGAGACCGAACATCTGGCCCTCATGGCCCTTCGGTGCCACCTGGGCCAGGAAGCTGCGGGCTGAGGCCTGGGCCGGACCGACCCACAGGCACAACGCCAGGCCGAGCACCCAGAACACCGCGGTGGAGGTCACGAAGAGCAGCACGGCGGCGGTCACGACCAGTCCGACCAGCGACACCATGATGACTACCTTGGGCCCGATCCGGTCCTCCAGGATGCCGCCGGCGAAGGCACCGGCGGCCGCCACCACGTTCGCCGCGACCCCGAAGATGAGCACGTCGCCCTGGGGCAGGCCGAACACCGTGACCGCCAGCACGGCACCGAAGGTGAAGACCGCGGCCAGTCCGTCGCGGAACAGGGCGCTGGCGCCCAGGAAGTAGACCGCGTTGCGGTCGGTGCGCCACAGCCGGGCGATGTCACGCAGCAGGATCCGGTAGGACTCGATGATCCCCACCTTGACCCGCACGCCCTCGACGGCCGGTTTCTCTGGCACCGCCAGGAACAGCGGCAACGCGAACAGCGCGAACCAGACCGCCGAGAGCAGGGCCACCAACCGGTAGCGGTGACCGTCGACATCGCTGGCGCCGAACCATCCGGTCTCGGGGGCGATCACCCCGACGTACAGGATCAGCAGCAGGAAGATGCCGCCGACGTAGCCGGCACCCCAGCCGTACCCGGAGACCCGCCCCACCGTACGAGGCGTCGAGACCTGGGTGACCATCGCGTTGTAGCTGACCCCAGCGATCTCGGAGAACACGTTGGCCACGCCGAGCAGGACCAGGCCGAGCAGCAGGTAGGAGTAGTCGTCCTTGACGAAGAACATCAGCCCCATGCAGGCGACCGTGAGACCGGTCCAGATGCCGAGGTTGCGTTTGCGGTGCCCACCGGTGTCGGCACGGTGACCCAGGATCGGGGCGAGCAGGGCGATCACCACGCCGGTGACCGCGGTCGAGATGCCCAACCACACCTGACCTGACGGGGCGCCCTCGGGGGCATTGGTGGTGGCGACCGCGTTGGCCAGGTAGGGGGCGAAGACGAAAGTGGTGATCACCGCGTTGAACGCCGCCGATCCCCAGTCCCAACTGGCCCAGGCGGCGACCCGTCCCCAGCGGATCCGTTCGCCACCGGCGGAACCGCCCGCCACGTCGAGTGGGGCGGCCGGTTCGTCCGGGATCGTGTTCATCGGGTCATTCCTGCCACAGTCCTCGGTTGTGCAGCACCGTACGCAACACATCGGGCCGATCGGTGAACAGTCCGTCGACACCGAGGTCGATCAGTCGCTCCATCTCGGCGGCCTCGTCGATCGTCCAGACGTGGACCTGTTTGCCGGCACGGTGGGCCCGACGGACCAGCCCGGGGGTGACCAGGGTGACCTCCTTGCCGGCGATCCGATGCCGGACCGGGATCTGCAGCGCTTGTCCGTGCGGGGCGATCAGGGACGACAGCCCGACCCCCAGTCGGGTCCAGCCGACACCCCACGAGCTCTGGCTGGAGGCGACCCGGTTGCCGACCCGGGACCGCAACCGACGCAGCCGCTGCGGGCTGAACGACGACACGCACACCCGTTCGTGGGCGTTCAGGTGCTCGATGGTGTCGGCCAGCAGGTCGACGGCCTGATCGGACTTGGCGTCGATGTTGAAGCGGGTGTCGGGGAAGCCCACCAGGACGTCGACCAGCCGCGGGATCCGGTCCCGCTCGCCGACCACCAGGGACGCCAGCTCGGGCCAGGTCTTCTCCGCGATCAGCCCGGTGCCGTTGGTGACCCGGTCCAGGCGTTCGTCGTGGAAGGCCACCAGGACACCGTCGGAGGTGGCGTGGACATCGGTCTCGAGGTAGCGGTAGCCGAGCTCCACCGCGGCAGCGAACGCGTGCATCGTGTTCTCCCGACCGATGTTGGTCGGCAGCAGCGAGCCACCACGGTGGGCGAAGGCGAGGAAGCCGCCGTCGAAGAACGGGTAGTCCCGAGCACGCATGCGTTCAGTATCGCAGTTGCCGTCAGCGAATCCGACGAGCGGTGAAGGTGTGCCTCGGTTTCACGAACTCGTCCTGTGCCTGCACCAGCACCAGTTCGCTCGACTGTGCCTGCGCGGTCTGCTCCAGCACGCCGAAGACCGAGGCCGCGGTCAGCTCGAGCGCGGCCGCCAGCCCCTCGCCGGAGAGCAGGTGGGCCAGGAAGGTGGCGGCGGTGATGTCGCCGCACCCGGTCGTCCTGACCGGAAGCAGGGGAGTGGTCACCGACCAGGCACCCTCGTCGTCGACCGCGATCAGGTCCAGCGAGTCGGGTGCGGTGTCGGCCTGGATGGCGCTGGTGACCAGGACCGTACGCGGACCTCGTTCCCGTACGGCGTCGACCGCCGCCAGCAGGCTGGCCAGGTCGGTGACGCTGCGTCCGCTGAGGAACTCGAGCTCGAACAGGTTCGGCGTGATGACGTCGGCGACCGGGATCACGGTGTCGCGGAAGAACTCCGGGATCCCTGCTCGGACGAAGAAGCCGATCCCGACATCGCCCATCACCGGGTCGCAGCAGTAGAGCGCGGACGGGTTGCGGCGACGGACCAGCGCGGCCGCGTCGGTCACCACCGCCCCGACGTCCTGGCCACCGAGGTAGCCCGACAGCAGGGCGTCACAGTCCGAGAGCACACCCCGTTCGTCGACGCCGGTGATGACGTCGGCGATGTCGCTGGCCGCCAGCAGGGGACCGCGGTAGGTCTCGTACTCGGTGTGGTTGGAGAAGTGGACCGTGAGCACCGGCCACACCTCGACACCCATCCGCATCAGCGGGAAGACCGCGGCGGAGTTGCCGACGTGACCGTAGGCCACCGACGACTGGATCGACAGGATCGCGGTCATGGCCTCAGTCGGTGAAGGTGGTGATCTGCGCACCCAGGGCGTTCAGCCGGGCGGCGAGGTCCTCGTAGCCACGGTTGATCACATAGGTGTCGCGCAGTTCCGAGGTGCCGCGTGCGGCCAACATCCCGAGCAGGACGCAGACCGCCGGACGCAGTGCGGGCGGGCAGACCATCCGGTGACCGCGCCACCGGGTCGGCCCGGTGATCTTGATCCGGTGCGGGTCGAGCAGGTCGACCTGGGCACCGAGCTTGTTCATCTCCAGCAGGTGGATCGCACGGTTCTCGTACACCCAGTCGTGGATCACCGTGGTGCCCTCCGCGGTCGCCGCGATGACGGCGAAGAAGGGCAGGTTGTCGATGTTGAGGCCGGGGAACGGCATGGGGTGGATCTTGTCGCGCGGGGCCTTGAGCTCCGACGGGCGGACGGTCACATCCGCCAGGCGGACGTGACCGTTGGCCCCGACGCGTTCATTGCTGAGGTCGAAGTCCAGGCCCATCTCGGCCAGGATCGCCAGCTCGATCTCGAGGAACTCCATCGGGCAACGGGTGACGGTCAACTCCGAGCCGGTGACGATCGCGGCGGTGAGCAGGCTCATCGCCTCGATCGGGTCCTCGCTGGGGGTGTACTCGATGTCGACGTCGATGTCCTGCTTGCCGGTGACCTCGAGGGTGGTGGTGCCGATCCCGGAGATCTCGACGCCCAACTCGACCAGGAAGTAGCAGACGTCCTGGACCATGTAGTTCGGGCTGGCGTTGCGGATCACCGTGGTGCCCGGGGTCATCGCCGCAGCGAACAGGGCGTTCTCGGTGACGGTGTCGCCACGTTCGGTGAGCACGATCGGACGGTTCAGCGTGGCACGCGAGGCGTCCTGGGTGCTCTGGTAGAAGCCCTCGGTGGCAACCACGTCGAGCCCGAAGCGGCGCAGCACCTGCAGGTGCGGCTCCACCGTACGGGCCCCGAGGTCGCAACCACCCGGGTACGGCAGGCTGAACTCGGCCTCCTGGTGCAGCAGGGGACCGAGGAACATGATGACGCTGCGGGTGCGGCGGGCTGCCTCGATGTCGAGTGACTTCAGGTTCAGCCGCTCGGGACGCTGCAGGGTGAGGGCCGACCGGTCGTCGGACCAGGTCGCCTCGACCCCGATGCTGGTGAGCACCTCGAGGATGCGGTTGACCTCCTCGATCCGGGCGACGCCGTTGAGCACGGTGCGACCCTTGTTGAGCAGGCTGGCGACCAGCAGCGCGACGGCGGCGTTCTTGGACGAGCGGACGCTGATCTCACCGCTCAGCTGGTGTCCGCCCTCGACCCGCAGATGGGTCGGGCCGGGTGTGCCCAGCGAGATCAGCTGGCTGTCCAGGGCCTCGGCGATGCGATTGATCATCTCGATGCTGAGGTTCTGGTTTCCGGCTTCGATGCGATGGACCGCGCTCTGGCTGGTCCCGAGGACGTCGGCGAGCTGGCTCTGGGTCATGCCGCGGTGTTTCCGCGCGTCACGGATCAGGCCACCGATACGGTCGAGGTACGAGGTCTCGGTCATGGTCAACCACGGTATCTCATATACGAGATATGCCAAATCGAGCGGCGGGTCGGGGTGTCGACCCGGCGTACCCGAGGGCGGCGGGACGTGATTAGACTCAGCCCATGACCTCTCACTTTGACGTTGTCGTGCTGGGTGCGGGCCCCGGTGGGTACGTGGCCGCGATCCGCGCTGCACAACTGGGACTCAAGACCGCGATCGTGGAGAAGAAGTACTGGGGAGGGGTCTGCCTCAACGTCGGATGCATCCCGACCAAGGCATTGCTGCGCAACGCCGAGATCGCCCACCTGGTGACCAAGGAGGCCAAGACCTTCGGCATCAGCGGCGACATCAGCGTCGACTTCGGGGCCGCCTTCCAGCGCAGCCGTTCGGTCAGCGAGCGGATGGTCAAGGGCGTCCACTTCCTGATGAAGAAGAACAAGATCACCGAGTTCGACGGCTGGGGCGAGTTCACCGGCCCGAAGGCGCTGACCGTCACCGCCGACGACGGCAGCACCAGTGAGGTCACCTTCGACAACTGCATCCTCGCCGTCGGCGCCACCACCCGTCTGCTGCCGGGGATCGAGCTCAGTGAGCGGGTCGTCACCTACGAAGAGCTGATCATGACCGACACCGTCCCGGAGTCGATCGTGATCGCCGGCTCGGGAGCGATCGGCACCGAGTTCGCCTACGTGCTGTCGAACTACGGCGTCGACGTCACCATCGTCGAGTTCCTGGACCGGATGGTCCCGACCGAGGATGCCGAGATCTCGGCGACGCTGGCCAAGGAGTACAAGAAGCTCGGGATCAAGGTCCTGACCAGCACGAAGGTCGAGTCGGTCACCGACACCGGCGACGGGGTGGAGGTCACCGTCTCGCCGGCCGACGGGGGAGAGTCCCAGACGCTGAAGGCGGCGAAGTTCCTCTCGGCCATCGGGTTCGCGGCCCGCACCGAGGGCTACGGCCTCGACAAGACCGGTGTCGAGCTCACCGACCGCGGCGCGATCGCCATCGACGAGCGGATGCGCACCAATGTGGAGGGCATCTACGCCATCGGTGACGCCACCGCCAAGCTGATGTTGGCCCATTTGGCCGAGGCCCAGGGCGTCGTGGCAGCCGAGACGATTGCCGGCGCCGAGACCATGTCGATCAACTACGACATGGTGCCCCGGGCGACCTACAGCCAGCCGCAGGTCGCCTCCTTCGGCTACTCCGAGGCCCAGGCCAAGGAGAAGGGCTACGACGTCAAGGTCGCCAAGTTCCCGTTCTCCGCCAACGGCAAGGCCTGGCGCCTGGGCGACGCCACCGGCTTCGTCAAGGTCGTCGCCGATGCCACCCACGGCGAGCTGCTCGGCGCCCACATGATCGGCCCGGACGTCACCGAGCTGCTGCCCGAGCTCACCCTCGCCCAGCAGTGGGACCTGACCGCCGCAGAGGTGGCCCGCAACATCCACGCCCACCCGACCCTGTCCGAGGCCCTCAAGGAGGCCGTCGAAGGCATCGCCGGCCACATGATCAACCTGTGATCGTCACTCGATTCAGGTGACCGCAGCACCCTGGCCGCGCCGTCGGATGCTCTCCGGCGGCGCGGCCCTGCTGTTCGGTGCGGGGCTGTTCGGTGCGGGGCTGTCCGGCTGCGGCATCCAACCCGGCGACGACGCCCAACGTTCCCCGAGCCCGTCGAGCCCGTCGAGGGGTCCAAGCACCACCCCTCTGCCCCGTGGCGGCACCACAGTGCTCGGCAAACGTCGGCTGGTCGGCTACTGCGGCTATCCCGGTGCGCGTGGTCAGGGCCGGCTCGGGATCGGCTCGCTCGACGACCGGGTGGCCGAGATCGAGAAGCGGTACGCGAACTCGTACGGCAAGGGCCGTCCGATCCTGCCGACGCTGGAACTGATCGCGACAACGGTGCACCCGGTCTCGGGTCGCGACGGCACCTTCCGGACGCGGACCGATCCGAAGATCATCGAGCGCCACGTCAAGGCCGCGGAGCACCACGAGTCCTACCTGCTGCTCAACATCCAGCCCGGGCGGGCCAACTTCCTGGACGAGGTGAAGGCCCTGGAGCCGTGGCTGGTCCGTCCCGACGTCGGGGTCGCACTGGATCCGGAGTGGGCCGTCAAGAAGGGGCAGGTGCCCGGGCGGGTGTTCGGTTCGACCAGCGGCAAGGAGCTCGACGGGGTCGCCCGGTGGCTGTCGGACCTGGTCGCCAAACACCACCTGCCACAGAAGGTGATGGTCTATCACCAACTGCACCTGGACATCGTGGCGAAGGAGTCCGCGCTGCGTGAGCACCCCGGGGTGGCCCTGATCAAGTCCGTCGACGGGATCGGCAGCAGGTCGGCCAAGACCGACACTTGGACCAAGCTCGCCAAGGCCGCCCCGGATCACGTGGCCATGGGCTTCAAGCTGTTCTACGACGAGGACACCGCGGGCGGGCACGACCTGATGAGCCCGTCACAGGTGCTCGCCCTGCGACCCCGTCCCGACTACGTGATGTACGAGTGATCGCCTGAGCGGGGTCACTCCTGCGGTGTCGGCTCCGGCTCGGCCGCGATCACCTCGTCCAGGCTCTCCTCGCCGTGGACCAGTGCGTTGATGAAGGTGTTGGAGAAGGCGATCACCGGGATGGCGAACAGACCACCGACGATGCCGCCCAGGGTGATGCCGACGGTGATGCCCAGGATCACGGCCAACGGATGGACCGAGACCGCCTTGCCCAGCAGGAAGGGCTGCAGGATGTGACTCTCGAGCTGCATCACCAGGATGATGGCGCCCAACATGATCAGCGCCTTGACCCAACCCAGGGCGAACAGGGCCACCGCGACCGCGATGAAGCCGGTCAGCAGCGCACCGACGATCGGGATGAAGGCACCGATGAACACCAGCGCCGCCAGCGCCGGGGCCAGCGGGACCTGCAGGGCCAGGGCCGCGATCAGCACGCCGACCGCGTCCACCAGCGCCACCAGGACGGTGGCACGGACGTAGGCCACCAGTGACTGCCAGCCGATCCGGGCGGCGATGTCGGTACGGCGACGTCCGGCGCGCGGCATGAACTTCAGCACGAAGGTCCAGATGCGGCGACCGTCGTACAGCAGGAAGAACAGGGTGAACAGGGCAATCGCCAGGCCGGCGAAGAAGTGACCGATGCTGGTGCCGGCGGAGGCGGCCGTCGAGGCGATCGCCGACTGCGAGGCCTTGGCGATCTCGGTGATCTGGCCGATCCAGACGTCGATCTGGTCCTGGTTGATGTAGAACGGTGCGCCGGCGAGCCAGGCCAGCGCCTGTTCGACACCGGAGATCGTCTGCTCGGCCAGGCTCGACGCCTCGGAGACGATCTGCCACACGATCAGGGTCAGCACGCCGACCAGCACCAGCAGGCCGCCGACCACACCCATCGCCACCGAGAGCCCGCGGGGCCATCCCCACTCGGAGAGCTTGGTGATCATGGGCTGCATCAGGGCCGCCAGCAGCAGTGCCACGGCGATCGGGATGGTGACCTCGGAGAAGTAGCGCAGGACGTAGCCGACGCCGACGACCGCCAGGCCGATCGCCACGGCACGCCAGGCCCAGCCGGCTGCGATCTGGATCCCCCAGGGCACCGCGCGGTCGAACGACTCCAGACGTGCGGTCCCGGTCAGCGGTTCGGCACGGGCGTCGGCGAGTTCCTCGCTGATCGCGGAGTCACGGGCGGCCTGACGGATCTTGGCGCGACGCGCCTCGTCACGGGCCTCGGCGGCGGCACGGTTGCGTTCCCGACGCCGCTGATCGCGGCTGCGACGTGGGCCCTGAGGACGCGACTGGCCCTCAGTGCCCTCTTGGTCCAACTGGCCCTGTGCCATGGGGGAACTCGCTTCCGGAACGCGGACGTACTGACCGCGCAGATCCTACCCGGACCGGCCGACTAGCATCGCACCATGAGCCAGTGTTGTGGCCCGAGTCGTCCGGAGCCGTCACCCGGGGCCGTACCGACCCCGTCGGACTCCCCGAACGGCGAGCCCGAGATCGATGTCAGCTCCTGGCCCGTGATCCCGGCCGGACCGTTCTGGATGGGCAGTGAGAGCACCGAGGTCTTCCCCGACGACGGCGAGGGACCGGTCCGAGAAGTGACGGTCTCGTCGTTCCGGATCTGCCCGACCACGGTCACCAATGCCGAGTTCGCCCGGTTCGTCGAGGCCACCGGCCATCGCACCGATGCCGAGAAGTTCGGTTGGTCGTACGTCTTCCGCGGGCTGCTGCATCCCGAGGCACGCTCCAGCATCGTTGACGGTGTCGTCCCGGAGGCGTCGTGGTGGTGGGGCGTCAACGACACGACCTGGCAGTGCCCCCAGGGCCCCGGGTCGGAGGCGATCGACGACCATCCGGTGGTGCACGTGTCGTGGACCGACGCCCAGGCCTACGCCACCTGGGCCGGGGTCCGACTGCCCACCGAGGCCGAGTGGGAGAAGGCGGCCCGTGGCGGTCTGGACCGCAAGACCTACCCGTGGGGTGACGACCTCACCCCGGGCGGCGAGCACCGCGCCAACATCTGGCAGGGCGAGTTCCCCGAGCACAACACCGTCGAGGACGGCTATGCCGCGACTGCGCCGGTGACGGCCTTCGCGCCGAACGGGTACGGCCTGCACCAGATGGCCGGCAACGTCTGGGAGTGGACCGCCGACTGGTTCTCCCCGTTCTGGCACACCCGTGACCAACCGCGGACCCGGATCGATCCGACGGGCCCGCCGCGGGGGTCGGCCCGGGTGGTGCGGGGTGGCTCCCACATGTGCCACCGCTCCTACTGCAACCGCTACCGGGCCGCTGCTCGGACCCAGACGACGCCGGACACCACGCTGGGTCACACCGGATTTCGGGTCGTGGCCGACGTCGCTGCGACGTGATCACGATGGGGTCACTGCGGGCTCCGGCTGTCGGACTTTTGCTGGAAATCGGACCTCGACGTGCAAACATAGGGACGGCTCGTCACCGGACGACGCGAGGAGGAAGATCGTGAGCAACCCCTATCAGGGACCAGAGGGGCAGCCGCAACAGCCCTATGGCTCCCCGCCACAACAGCCGCAGCAGCCCGGCGGTGACTGGGGTGGTGCGCCCCAGCAGCCGCAACAGCCGCAGCAGCCCCAGCAGCCGGCGGACCAGCCCGGATACCAGCAGTCCGCTCCCGGATACCAGCAGTCGGCACCCGGTGGAGCACCCGGCAGCCCCGGTTCGGGTTACCAACCGACCAGTGCCTCCATGCCCCCGGCCAGCCCCGGCTCCGGCTACCAGCCGCAGCCGTCGGCCAACCAGCCCAACGAGCAGTACGGCACGCAGGGCGGCTACGGCAACCAGGGTTACGGAGCCCAGGGCGCCCAGGGCTACACCGGCCAGGACCCCCAGTACGGTCCCGCCCCGGGCGGTGGCCAGTTCGGTGGGGGAGGCGACCAGTACGGCCAGGGTGGTCCGCCCACCGCGCCCCCGCCGCAGAAGAAGGGTCCCAACAAGGTCGTCATCGGCACCATCATCGGTGTCGTGGTGGTGGCCCTGATCGCTCTGGTCGGTGGCATCTACCTCTACCAGAAGAACCAGGCGGAGAAGGAGCACGAGCGCCAGGTCCAGACCGCCGGCGAGACCGTCAACGGTTTCTTCGAAGCGCTCAAGTCCGGCGACGCAGTCAAGGCCCTCGGTTACAGCTCCGAGGGCGGCAGCGGACCGTTGCTGACCAACGAGGTCCTCGCCCCGGCCGCTGAGGCCGGACCCATCGAGGGCCTGCAGGTGCAGCCGGCCCAGGTCGAGCAGAACGACGACGGCGACTACGTGTCGGCCACCGTCTCGTCGAGCTGGACCGTCGACGGCAAGGAAGTCACCAAGGACTGGCAACTCACCAAGTCCGGTGACGACTGGAAGCTCGGCAAGGTGACCGCACCGGTCGAGCTCGGCAACAGCGACCTGCCGATCCTGATCAACGGCGCTGAGGTCGAGAGCGGCAGCTTCGAGGCCCTTCCGGGCACCTACTCGGTCGAGACCGGCATC
Organism: Candidatus Avipropionibacterium avicola; assembly: GCA_018715445.1. Lineage (GTDB taxonomy): Bacteria > Actinomycetota > Actinomycetes > Propionibacteriales > Propionibacteriaceae > Avipropionibacterium > Avipropionibacterium avicola. The sequence goes on from DVLP01000175.1 coordinate 11,017, forward strand.
GAAGGACTGGAGTACAAGTCCAAGTCGTTCACCGTGACCGCACCCGAGGAGCCCGTGTCCTGGGTGGCCGACGCCTCCCTGACCAAGGACGCCCAGCAGGACATCGTCTCGAACGTGAAGTCCTCGCTGGACTCCTGCATGAGCAAGAAGGCCATGAAGCCGACCGGTTGCCCGAACCTGTTCAACTCCCCGCCCGGTGTGACGGTGGACGAGGACACCGTGAAGTTCGGTCTGGCGAACGACCCCTGGAAGGACGCCAAGATCACGCACGTGGAGGGCAACATCTTCGCGATGGAGCTGACCTTCCAGTTCACCCTGCAGGCCGAGGGCAAGAGGGGCAAGAACAAGGTCACCCTGAGCGCGAAGGGCACCGAGCGCAAGATCTGGCGTGCCACCACCGCCGTGGGTGAGAAGGACGTCAAGTGGGACTTCCTGCGCAACGGCTGAGCGACACGGCCTGAGCCTCCCACCACGAGCGGGGTACCCGAACCGGGTGCCCCGCTCGTGTCAACCGAACAGGGGATCCCGACGATGACACCTTCGACCGCTGCGCACCATCCGGCCGACCAGCACGACCTGATCCGAGTCAGGGGCGCGCGGGAGAACAACCTGCGTGACATCTCCATCGAGATCCCCAAACGGCGCCTCACCGTGTTCACCGGGGTCTCCGGGTCGGGCAAGAGCTCCTTGGTCTTCGCCACGATCGCCGCCGAGTCCCAACGGATGATCAACGAGACCTACAGCGCCTTCGTGCAAGGCTTCATGCCAACCCTGTCGCGTCCCGATGTCGACCTGTTGGACGGGCTCACCACCGCGATCATCGTGGACCAGCAGCGGATGGGCTCCGATCCCCGCTCGACCGTGGGCACCGCAACCGACACCGGGGCGATGCTGCGCATCCTGTTCAGTCGGTTGGGCGAGCCCCACATCGGCTCGGCCCAGGCGTTCTCGTTCAACGTCGCCTCCATCAGTGGGGCAGGGGCGGTCAACATCGAGCGGGCCGGTCGCCAGGTGAAGGAGCGCCGGGAGTTCAACGTGGTCGGGGGGATGTGCCTGCGGTGCGAGGGCCGCGGCAGCGTCTCGGACTTCGACCTGAGCGCGCTCTACGACGACAGCCTTTCGCTCAACGAGGGTGCGCTGACCATCCCCGGTTACAGCATGGACGGTTGGTACGGCCGGATCTTCCGTGGTTGCGGATTCTTCAGCCCGGACAAGCCCATCGCTGATTTCACCAAGCGCGAGCTGGATGCCCTGCTCCACAAAGGGCCGACCAAGATCAAGGTCGAAGGCGTCAACGTCACCTACGAGGGACTGATCCCGCGGATCCAGAAGTCCTTCCTGTCCAAGGATCGCGAGGCGATGCAGCCCCACATCCGGGCCTTCGTCGACCGGGCCATCACCTTCCAGACCTGCCCGGAGTGTGATGGGACCCGCCTCAGCGAGCTGGCCCGCTCGTCGCGGATCAAGGGGATCAACATCGCCGAGGCCAGTGCGATGCAGATCAGTGACCTTGCCGACTGGGTACGCGATCTCGAGGACTCCTCGGTCGGCCCGCTGCTGCAGTCGTTGCGCCACACCTTGGACTCCTTCGTCCAGATCGGGTTGGGCTACCTGTCGTTGGATCGTCCGGCCGGGACGCTGTCGGGTGGTGAGGCCCAACGCACCAAGATGATCCGTCACCTCGGCTCGGCCCTGACCGATGTCACCTATGTCTTCGACGAGCCCAGCATCGGTCTGCATCCGCACGACATCCAACGGATGAACGAGCTGTTGCTCCAGTTGCGTGACAAAGGCAACACGGTCCTGGTGGTCGAGCACAAGCCCGAGACCATTGCGATCGCGGACCACGTGGTCGACCTCGGTCCGGGCGCCGGTAGCAACGGCGGGCAGCTGATGTACGAAGGCAGCTACGACGGGCTCGAGTCCAGCGGCACCCTGACCGGACAGCACCTGCATGACCGCGTGGCGTTGAAGGAGACGGTGCGCGAGGCTGCCGGCGTCGTCGCGATCCGTGGCGCCAGCACCCACAACCTGCAGGACGTGGATGTCGATGTGCCACTGGGTGTGTTGTGCGTGGTCACCGGTGTCGCCGGATCGGGGAAGAGCTCGCTGATCCACGGCTCGCTGTCCTCCCGTGA
>DVLP01000176.1 GCA_018715445.1 Candidatus Avipropionibacterium avicola
AGGGCGCCGGACTCGAGCAGCTTCACCGCGGCGGGCCAGCAGTTCGGGCCGAGGTGGGCGCCGAGCACGTCGAGTTCCTTGTCGTCACTGATGATCGACCAGTCCACGCTGACGTCGCTGCCGAAGACGCTGTACTCCACGTAGCGTCCCTGCTTGCGCAGCAGGTTCAGCCCCTGGCCGACGGCGGCCGGGTTGCCGGTGCCTTCGAGGTAGACATCGGCGCCGTAGCCGTCGGTGAGACCCTTGATGACCTCGACCGGGTCGGTGTCGGCGATGTTGATCGTCAGGTCGGCGCCGGTCTTCTCCGCCAGGGCGAGCTTGTCCGGGGCGACGTCGAGGGCGATGATCTTGGCCGGGTTCTTGGAGCGTGCCCCGGCGATCATCCCCAACCCGATCGGACCACAGCCGGCGACGACCACGACGTCGTGGAACTGCAGGTTGGCCCGCTCGACCGCGTGCAGTGCGCAGGACAGGGGCTCGACGAAGGCGGCGTGGGCCGGCGGCAGGTCCCGCGAGATCTTGTGGACGCGGGCGTTGCGCTTGTAGACCATGTACTGCGCCATGGCGCCCGGGGTCTCCCGCTTGAAGCCGTACATGATGTGGGGTGCGCACATGTTGTAGGCGCCGGTCATGCAGTAGCGGCACTCCCAGCAGGGCACGATCTGCTCGCTGGTGACCCGGTCACCGACCGCGATCCCCCACCGCTCGGCGGCCTCCTCGTCGAGGGAGACCACGGTGCCGACGAACTCGTGGCCGGGGATGACCTCGGTTTCGGCCCAGGCAGGTCGGCTCTCGTCGCCCCAGAACTTGGCGGCGCCGTGGTAGCACTTCAGGTCACTGGCGCAGATGCCGACCGCATCGACCTTGATCAGGGCCTCGCCCGGGCCGGGCGTGGGGACCGGGACCTCGGTCAACGCGTAGTTCTCGGGTCCGTGACAGATCACGGCCTGCATCGTCTCCGGGACGCCCGTTGACATTGTTGTCACCCTTCGCTGAAACTATTTCTGTCAAAGATGAACATACGCCGGCCCGTTCGGTCAAGGTGCTGCCCGAACCAGCCTCCGTCCCCGAGGAGTACCCCCGCATGAATGACCGGTCCGCACTGTCGCGACGTTCCCTGATGGGTGGTGGCCTCGCACTGGGAGGTGGACTCGCCCTGCTCGGTGGTTGTCGCACCGACAACAACGGCGCCGGCTCGCCGGAGCCTCCCGGCGCCGATGCGTCAGACCCGCGCCCTGCCCACGTCCCGTTCGACGGGCCCAGCCCCGATCTGGTCGGCGACGGCGAGACCGGCGTACCGAACGGTTTCCGGTCCTACCCCGATCCGCCACCCAGCACGGACGCGGTGCCGCTGGGGCTGTCGGCCCCGGTGACCATGATGATCCAGTCCCCCACCGTGCCGTCGGTGCACGATCGCAACAAGTGGTGGCAGATGTGGGAGGCCGATCTCGGCACCGAGCTCAAGCTCGACACCGTGAACAGCACCGAGTACACCGCGAAGTTCCAGACCGCCATCGCCGGGAGCCAGCTGGCCGAGGTCACCCAGATCGTGTCGGTGCCGCGGCAACCCCAGATGCTGGAGGAGATGTTCACCGACCTCACGCCGTACCTGTCGGGCGACAACGCCAGCCGATATCCGAACCTGGCAAGCTTTCCCACGGCCTCCTGGGATGTGGGCGTGAACTCCGGCAAGCTCTGGGGCATCCCGAACCCGCGGATCCCTGCCGGCTCGGTGCTGATGACCCGGGGCGACCTGCTGGAGCAGATCGGTCAGCCGATGATGCCCGAACTGGCCGACGGTGAGGAGTTCCTGGCGATGTGCCGCGAACTCACCGACCGCGACGGCGGCGTCTTCGCGATCGGACAGAATCCGCGCAGCTGGACCCTGCCGGTGATCCTGGAGTCACTCGGTGGCCCGAACGGTTGGCGCGTCGAGCAGGACGGCACGTGGACCAATGCCATCACCACGCCCGAGTACGAACGGGCCCTCGAGATCGTCACCTCGATGTACGCCGAGGGGCTCTTCCATCCCAACACCTACACCGATCTCGGCTCAACGGCGGTGTGGTTCGACGGTGGTGCAACGGCACTGTTCTCGCAGAACTTCTCGTCCTGGCAGAACCTGGCCGCCAAGGCGGACTTCCCCTGTGGGGCGGTCGTGATGCCGCAGTGGGACGGCGGCGGCACTGCGGCGAAACACTTGGGAGTTGCTGCCTACGGTGCGCCGGTCGGGCTGGCCAAGACCGACGATGAGGAGCGGATCGACGAGTTGCTGCAGGTCGCCAACTACCTCGCCTCCCCGTTCGGGACCGAGGAGTACCTCAAGATCAAGTACGGGGTCCGTGGTCTGCACTACGAGCTGGCCGACGGTCAGGTGGAGATCACCGGAGACTCCGCCGACGACGCGCTGATCGGGCCCCAGTACTTCGGTGCCCAGAACGTGATCAACCTCTACACCCCCGGCGACGACGAGACCACCCAACTGCTGTTCGACTACTGCAGCGAGCAGATCCCGGGCGGGATCGAGAATCCCAAGCGGGGCAAGTTCTCCGAGACCGAGGTCAGCAAGGGCAGCACCATCGGCCGCGAGCTGAGTGACCTGGGCGACGCCATCATCCAGGGACGAGACAGCCTCAGCAAGTGGCCCGCCGCCGTTCAGAAGTGGAAGGAGAAGGGCGGCGACCAGATCGCCCGCGAGCTCGCCGAGCAGGAGTGAGTCGACACGTCACACCGACGACTGCCGAACGGGAGGGCCTCATCATGGCCTTCGTCGACACGCCTCACGTCCGCGAGCTCCATGCCCAGTACCAGGAGGCTGGCGTCGAGATCGTGCAGAAGCTGACCAAGCAGGCGTGGGGCGGCACGGACTTCATCGTGCGGGATCCTGACGGCAATGCGGTCGCGTTCGTCGGATGAGTCAGAGTGAGTGAGTCGGGGTGGGCGATACTGGGATCGAACCAGTGACCTCTTCCGTGTCAGGGAAGCGCGCTACCGCTGCGCCAATCGCCCGAGGTGGGTACGGGATTTGAACCCGTGTACACGGATTTGCAGTCCGTTGCCTCGCCTCTCGGCCAACCCACCACGTGGAGGATACGGCCTTGCGGTGAGGAGGTTTTGCCCCCAGGGGCAAGGCCCTCTCCGAGCGGACGACGGGATTCGAACCCGCGACCCTCACCTTGGCAAGGTGATGCTCTACCAGCTGAGCCACGTCCGCGTTGCTGCCGCTTCTCGGTGACCCGTTCTGCGGTGCGGTTGGAAACACTAGCAACCTCTGACCGCCGCTGCAAACCGGGTCCCAGAACCGGTCACGCCGCCCTCGATGAACTGATTTTCCCCACTGCGGATGGTGCGCTAGAGTTGCTGCTCGCAAGGGCGATTGGCGCAGTGGTAGCGCGCTTCGTTCACACCGAAGAGGTCACTGGTTCGAACCCAGTATCGCCCACCCTGCCTCAGAGATCGCGGCGTCCGGCGCCCATCTGCTCAACACCCATCAGACCAGTGGTCACCCGTGCGTACCCGCCCACGCCGATGATCGTGTTCGAGAACGGACCGGTCCAGTCACCGTGACCCACGAAGCCGAACCGGGGATCAATGGTCGAGACCCCGTCCTGGACCGGCACCCGAGCCCCGGCGCCACGCAGCCCGCTGCCCGACAGGTGGCGCAGGTCGTCGCGGAACCCGGTGCACCAGAGCACGGCGTCCGCGCGCCAGCGCTCGCCGGGGCCATTCCAGACCAGGTCGGCACCGTCGAAGCGGGTGAAGGGCTGATGGGCGACCAGATGACGTTCACGACGGGCCCGCTCGACCGCGGCGGTCACCACGATGTCCCCGAGGCGCTCACCACAGGCCCGTGCCCCACCGGCCTGCCGCCGGGCACCGGCCAACTCGAACAGCACCTCGCCGTCGACGTCAGCCGGCATGAACCGTGGCGCCCGCCGGGTGATCCATCGGGTCGCGGCGGCCACTGGGGCGATCTCGGCGAGGATCTGGGCCGCGGAGTTCCCGCCACCGATGACCGCGACCCGCTGGTCGACGAACTCCTCAGGGCCCCGGTACTGCGCGGTGTGGAGCTGGCGCCCCACGAAGCGGTCGAGCCCGGCCCAGGTGGGCACGAAGGGGCGACCCCAGCTCCCGGTGGCATTGATGACCCGCTGCGCGTGCAGAGCCCCCGCGGCGGTGTCCAGC
>DVLP01000177.1 GCA_018715445.1 Candidatus Avipropionibacterium avicola
CGATCGACTCGACACACTGCCAGCGGTGCGCCGCGGCTCGTACGTCGTGCTCGACTCCGATGTTGAGGAGGCGTTCTCGACCTCGAGCGTGCTCAGCATCCCCTTCACCCTCGACTTCGTCGCGCCGCCACTCTTCGAGGCCGTGGCCAAGATCGACCGCTGACCGCACGGTCCCACAACGGAATCGGCCCACAACGGAATCGGCCCACAACGGAATCGGCCCGCTCCCACGACGAAGCGTGGGGCGGGCCGATTGTGCCGACGGGGTCGTCGATCAGTCCGGGGGCTCGGTGGCCAGAGCCTCGCCGTACTCCTCGGCGATCTTGTCGCCACCGGCCTTGTGCCACTTCTCGAGGGCCTTGTCGAAGTCCTCGAGGCTGTTGCGGCCGTAGTAGATGCCGGTGACGACGTCACCGATCTCTCGACCGACGGTGCCGGACTTGCGTGCCGAGGTGTCGGAGTAGAGCCCGATCGTCGGATCCTCGATGAGGTTCTTCGAGTCCTCGCTGTGCCATTCGTACTGGGTCTCGACCTCACCCTGCGGGCCGGGGCCCAGGGTCAACGGCGAATCCACGATGTACTGCAGGTCGATGAACGACTGCTGCCCCGCATCGGTGAGCGACGGCAGGTCACCGTCCCACTCCCAGTCCTGCCCCTCCACACCGAACTTGCGGCGCAGGTGCTCCTGGGAACCGATCGGCGCGGCGAGGAAGTTCAAGACGTTGAGCGCAGCGCGGAGCTTGTCGCCCTCCAACTTCTTGTTGATCACGGTGATGCCTTGGTAGCCCTTGCCGGCGAAGTTGGGCGCCTGTCCACCGCCCTCGTACTTCGGCGGACGCATCATGCCGAGCTTGTCGGCCGACTTCAACGAACGGACGTACAGATCCCAGCCGGCCGCGCCGTCGTCGAGCAGCCCGGTGTAGCCCGCGTAGAAGAACTCGCGGAACTGGGCGTAGGTTGCGCTCGGGGAGTCCGGGTGCGCATACTTCTTCACCAGGTCAGGCATCATGGCCAGCGACTCACGGTAGGTGGGGTCGTCGAAGGCCGAGGTGAAGACGCCACCCGACTCCGACCAGCTGTTCGGTCCACCCATCATCTTGATGAGGCGGTTGTGCATCTTGCCGACGTTGGAGAAGGCGAAGGTCCCCTTGGCGCGATCGGTCAGCCCCTCCAGGACCTCGATGAACTCGTCCCAGGTCTGCGGCTCCGGGTTGAGCCCCTTCTCCGCGAAGATGTCGGCACGGTAGAACAGCACGTCGCCGGTCTTCGACCGGTGCTGGGGGATGGCCTGGATGGTCCCGTTGGCCTTGCAGCCACGCCACGAGAAGCTCGGGATGTTTGCCAGGAAAGGGAACTCCTTCGCTGCGTCACCGGACAGCATCGGCCCGAGGTCGGCGAAGAGCTTCTCCATCATCTGCGGCTGGTCCGGCACCGAGCCGGACGGCATGTTCATGATGTCGGGCAGCTGTCCGCCGGCGACCATGGTCTGGAACTTGTCGCCGTAGTCGCCACTGGAGATCGGCGTCAGCTTCACCGTGGTGCCGATGTCTTCCTGGAGCTGGCCCCAGAACGAGTTCTTGGCCGCACTGCCCGGAGAGGGCAGGAAGGTGATGTACATCATCTCGATCGAGTCGAGGCCTTCACCGGGTGGGGTCTCGATCGCCTTCTGCGGGTCACGCGGATAGGCGAAGTAGCCGGGCAGCACTTCTTCCGAACCGGGCAGATCGGGCTCGATCAACTCCACCGGCACGTACGACGGCAACACCACATTGGCGTTCTGTTCAGCAGCCTCACGTCCACTGGGCTGGTTGTTCGTACGACAGGACGCCAACCCCCAGGTGGCGGCCGCCGCAGCTCCTGCGCCGAGGACGGCGCGTCGACTGAGGTTCTCCATGATCACTCCACTTCGTCGTTGGTGATGCCCACCCCCGACCCGACCGGCAACGGTCGGGCCACGTCCTCAGTCGGACCAGATGGGGGTGAGCCGGGGTCATGCTGTGTGCAGTTGTCAGACTCCGATCAGCGCTCGGTGGTCCGGACGTCGTCGGGCCAGGCGAGGCAGAAGCCGGCGTCGGACTCCAACAGGCGTTGGAAGTCCGCCAACCTGGTCGGGTCGTTGCGCACCGCCCGCGGGGTCTCACCGATCTCCAGGCAGTGAGCAGCGAGACGACCCGCAGCCTCACCGATCACCCATTCGACCGGATGCAGGCGATAACACCCGTTCGTGATGTGGGTGACGCCCAGGTTCTTCGCAGCCGGCAACAGGTTGTCCACCCGCTGGGGGATCAGCGATCCCAACGGTACCTGGAAGGGATAGTCGGCAACGTCGATGTAGTTGCGCGGCCCCGAACCGTCACCTGTGCTGGGATGCAGGTCGATCCGGTACGAACCGACACCGATGGCGTCGTCGAAGATCTCCGACCCGGCCGGCAGCCCCGCTGCCTTGCGGGCCTCGACCCCGACATGCTGCTCCACCACCGTGAACTCGGCCTTGATGCGCCGTGACTCACGGATGTAGGGGCGCAACGCCAACTCATCCTCGGAGCCGAGCAGGTCGCCGCGGGGACGAAGCCCCGGGATCCCTGTGCTGCCATCAGGATTGGGGTACTCGGTCTGCAACCAGTACAGGTACGACAGGCTCTGCTGGCGTGACGCATCGAGATGACGCTGACGGGTCGCGGCGTCGACCCCGAGCAGCGGACC
>DVLP01000178.1 GCA_018715445.1 Candidatus Avipropionibacterium avicola
CCGCGTGCTGGACGGGACCGGATCCGAGCCGTACGACGGACAGGTCACGGTGAGCGGGGACCGGATCGTGGCGGTCGGCCCACCCAGCCGCGAAGGGGCAGACGTCACCGGCACGATGGTCGACGTGGCCGGACAGGTGGTCTGTCCAGGCTTCATCGACATGCACACCCACTCGGACCTGCAGCTGCTGGTCAACCCGGACCACACCGGGCGGATCACCCAGGGCATCACCACCGAGGTGCTGGGCCAGGACGGGCTGAGCTACGCACCGGTCGACGACACGGTGCTGCCGGTGATCGCCGACCGGATCCGCGGCTGGAACGACGACCCGGTCGGCTACGTCTTCGACTGGCGCACGGTCGAGCAGTACCTGGATCGCCTCGACCGGGGCATCGCCTGCAACGGCGCCTACCTGGTCCCCCACGGCAACCTGCGTGAGCTGGTGATGGGCACCGAGGCGCGACCGGCCACCGACTCCGAGATCGCTGCCATGGCAGCGATCCTGCGCGAGGGGATGGAGGCCGGGGCGTACGGACTGAGCGCCGGGCTGACCTACGTCCCGGCCATGTTCTCCACCACCGACGAGTTGGTCGAGCTGTGCCGTGTGGTCGCCGAGTACGACGGGCTCTACGTGCCGCACCACCGCAACTACGGGGCCGACGTGATGGGCGGCTACGGCGAATGCTTCGACATCGCACGACGCTCCGGGGTGCGTCTGCACATGGCCCACACCCACCTGAGCTATCCGGCCAACCGTGGCCGGCTCGACGAGTTGCTCGCGCTGTTCGACGCCGGTGAGGCCGACGGGGTCGACTACAGCTTCGACAGCTACCCGTACCCGGCGAGCATGTCGACCCTGTTCGCCCAGTTCCCGAGCTGGTCCCAGGTCGGCACCCTCGACGACCAACGCGTGCTCTTCCACGATCCAGGGGCACGGGCACGGATGGTCGAGGCGATGGACGTGATCGGCTCGGACGGACACCAAGGCTTCCCCGCCGAGTGGGACACCATCGTGATCGCGGGTGTCCCCGAGGGTGAGTGGTCCTGGACCGCAGGGCAGTCGGTCGCCGCCATCGCCGAGCAGCTCGAGCGGCCGGCCTGCGAGGCCGCGATGGACCTGTTGCTCGGCACCGACTTCGCCGCCTCCTGCGTGATGTTCTCCGGGATCGAGGAGCACGTCCGGGCCCTGATGCGTCACCCCCGCCACACCGTCGGCAGCGACGGCATCATGGTCGGGTCCAAGCCCCATCCGCGGGCCTTCGGCACCTTTGCCCAGGTGTTGGGCCACTACGTCCGCGAGGTCGGGGTGCTGACACTGCCCGAAGCCGTACGCCACATGACCAGCGCGCCCGCCGACCGGCTCGGACTGGCCGACCGGGGTCGACTGAGGACCGGTGCCGTCGCCGACCTCGTGGTGTTCGACCCGGACACCGTCGGCTCCCCCGCCAGCTACCAGGACCCGCACCAGTGGGCGACCGGGATCGACCGGGTGTACGTGGCAGGGGTCCCGGTCGTGGCCGACGGCCGGGTCACCGGTGCCCGCGACGCCGACGGGGCGCGACCGGGTCGCAGCCTGCATCGACACTGAACCATTGGGGAACCGTACGGGCCCTAGATTGGGGCCATGACACACGGACCGCAGGACCCACCTGCCACCGAGTTCCCGCAGTACCAGCCCGGCGCCTCCTACCAGGGTGAGCCCAGGGCCGACGGTCGCTATGCGGTGCTGATCATCAACGAGCGCGCCGGTCAGCAGAACATCGCCCATCCGAACCAGGTCACCGACGTGCTCCCCGAGGATGCCGCGCTGGCCTTCATCGCCTCGGTGGCGCGCCGCGAGCAGCAGGCCTGGGTGGAGATCACCGACAAGGACCTCGTGCTGCAGATCTCCCCGCGGGAACTGATGATCTATCGTCCCAGCTCCTGGGCCGGGGACCGGGTCACCCGCGTGGTGATCGGCCAGGTCCGCTGATCCCGGGCAGCGCTCCCGAGCCCACCGAGGGGGCTCAGTACCAGTTGTGGCCCTGCTTGAATGACCAGGCCGAGCACGGGGTGCCGTACCGCTCCTTGACGTACTTCAGCCCCCACTTGATCTGGGTGGCCGGGTTGGTGCGCCAGTCGGCTCCCTCGGAGGCCATCTTGTCGCCGGGCAGCGACTGCGGGATGCCGTAGGCACCGCTGCTGGGGTTGGTGGCATCGACCACCCACCGGCTCTCCGACATGATCAGGTTGTCGTAGCAGGTCCACTCCGACCCGGTCCAGCCGTACTTGTTGGCGGCGATCTGCTTGCCGATCTCGCGCGGGCTGGTCGCCTCGGTCGGGTCGTACCCGTCCTCCTTGATGGTGCGCCGCAGCTCCTCCTCGGCGGCCCGCTTCTCGGCCTCCTCCGCCTTCTTGGCGGCCTTGCGGGCCTCCTTGCGCTGCTGGGCGAGCAGCTCGTTGCGATCCTGCAGGGCATCGCTGGAGATCACCGGGGGCGGGGTCCGCTCCTCACCGCGGCTGAGGCCACGCTCGCGTGCCGCGAGCTCCTCGGCGTCCGGGCCGGCCGGGGTCGCCGAAGCGGTGTCGGGCACGGGCAGCGCACTGACCGGGGTGTGGAGGGTGATGACGCCCACCGCCACACCGGCGATGGCCAGCATGAAGGTGAACCCGATCAGCAGGTGACGAAAGACTGAG
>DVLP01000179.1 GCA_018715445.1 Candidatus Avipropionibacterium avicola
GTCGGGCCGCCGTGAACAACGGCAACTACGGCGTACGGTACGAGCTCACCGTTGACCTGGTGACCCAGGACCCGACCCGCAGCGTCGGCATCTGGCTCCACCCCTCCGGTGGTGTCGGCCACCATGTCGTCGGGCTCGACGGCGAGGTGTGGGCCTCGCCCCTGGTCCATGACCGCATGGCCTGGCTGGTCGGCACGGTGGACCTGGCGCAACGCCGTACCGTGTCGATCCGGCTGATGCTGCCCGGTGGCTCCTTCGGGTCACAGCAACTCATCTTCACCCCCGACGTCCCCGCCTGACGCTCCTGTTCGGACCCCCTTGACGGGTCGTCGCGCGCCGACTAGCTTGCGTGATGACAAGAATGCTTGCTGCAATGACGCAATGGAGGCGTGATGACGTTCCGAACAGGCGGCCCACGGTTGGGCCGACGACAAGCGCTGGGTCTGGCCGGAGGTCTCGGCGTGGGACTGGCGGCAGCAGGCCTGCCCCACGGTCCGATCGCCTGGGCCGCCGACGACGAGGACCTGCCTGACGTGACTGCACCGGTGAAGCGCCCGATCGAGGACTTCGGGACGATCGCCCGCCCTGAGCCACCGACGATGCAGAGCTGCGGGCCGCAGTTGATCCTGGTGGACAACCCCGAGGCACTCGACGAGGACGTGCTGATCGGCTCGGTGCTGTACCGCGACACGGTCAGTGGATGGGTTCGGGTGATGACCCACCAGCAGAACCAGCTCGACGAGCCCCTGGTCGTGGCGATCACCGTCACCAACACCACCGACGAGCCCGTCGAGGTGTGGCAGCGAGGCCGCGGTGTGGGTCACAGCATCTATCCGGCGGTGGCCGGGCAGGTCTCCAGCCGTGACTTCGTCAGTGCTCATCGATCCGGCGACGACGAGCGGGTCGCCTCCCTGGAGCCGGGGCAGACCTGGGCCGACGACAGTGTCGTCGAGGCCGGCATCACCAAGAGCGCCCTGGTCGAGGTCCGGGCCACGGCGGCCGGGAGCGACACCGAGGTGCCCGTCCTGGTGGGGGCGGTGGTCCATCGACCCGGCGAGACCGTCGAGCCGGCGACCGGGCCCGTCACCCCGATCGAGATCAGCTCGCTGCAACGCGCCACCTATGAGCACGCCGATCGCTACAGCCTGATCGAGGTCGATCTCGACCAGGGCACGCAGAAGATCGCATTCAACGGAGCCGGCGATCCCGAGTCCCCGTGGTACAACCCCGAGACCGCGATCGAAGGGCAGTACGTCCTGGGCCACAACGTGATCGAGGACATTCCCTCGCTGAACAACGGCAACTACGGAGCCCTGTACGACCTGAGGATCCGATTGAGTGGTGGATCGACCGAACCGCTGGGGCTGTGGATCCAGCCGTCCGGAGGGCCGGGCAACCACGTCAACGTGGTCGACGGTGTCGTGAACGTGTCGCCCTACCTGAAGCCCACCGATGCCTGGCTGATCGGGACGATCCCCAACCCGACCCGCGACCGGGTCCATCGCATCCTGTTGAACCTCACCGGTGGATCCTCCGGTGCCCAGCAGCTGATCCTTGCCCCCGGCCTCGCGACCTGACCCCCAGGAGTCCCCCATGTCCTCGCTGCCCACCACGTCGATCACCCGACGGGGCCTGCTCACTGCCGGCGTCGGTGTCGGAGCCGTCGGACTGCTGGCCGGCTGCGCCGGTGAGACCGGCGCCGGCGCTGAAGGGGTCGGGATCCCTGCCAGTGAAGCCGTGGTGCCCGACTTCATCCCGTACGACGGAGCCCCTCCGGATCGCGAAGCGGGCCCAGGCGGCATCCCACCGGTGTACTACAACTACCCCGAACCCGTCGTCCGGGACGGGTACCCGCTGCCGGCGGGCGAGACCTTCACTGCTCTGATGCAGGGACTGCCGCCGACGGTGACGCCCAAGCAGAACCAGAACTACGCCCTGGCCTACGAACAGGTCGGCACGCCGTTCGACATCATCTACGGCACCTACACCGACTACAAGGACAAGTTCCAGGTCACCATGGCCAGCGGGGACCTCCCCGACATGTGCATGATCATCAAGGTGGCCCAGCTGCCACGCCTGTTGGACAAGCACTTCGCTGACCTCACCGACATCCTCGGGGGCGACGGCGTGGCGCAGTATCCGGGCCTGGCCAACATCCCCACCGAGACCTGGCGGCTGGCCACCCTCAACGGGCGGATCTGGGGGATCGCGAAGCCGTCCCCACCGGCTGCCTACACCCTGAACTCGCGCGGCGACATCCTGGCCGAGCGTGGGATCTCCGACCCCAGTCCGCAGCTGCGGGACGGGGCTGATTTCGTTGACCTGTTGAAGGAGCTGACCAACCGCGACAAGAACGAGTTCGCCATGGGAGCGGACCCGCTGGGGTGGTTGATGGCCATCGTCAAACAGATGATCGGCACGCCCAACAACTGGGCGCAGGAGGACGGCCGCTTCGTCCACGAACTGGAGACCGAGCAGTACAAGGACGTCCTGGCCGAGACGGCCAAGATCATCCAGGCCGGATACCTGCACCCGAACTCGTTCTCCGATCCGGGACAGAACCGGGTCTGGTACTCCTCCGGTGTGACCGGGCTCTACATCCAGTCCTTCAGTGGGTGGGGCCTCGATGCCCGCAACGAGCCCGACTGGAACGTCGGAAACATCGAGCTGCCCCGTTGGGAGGGTGGTGGCCCGGCCCCGGCGCGCAAGACCCCGCCCGGCTACAGCGCCTTCGTGGCCTTCAAGAAGGCCGACGATGCACGGCTGCACCAGCTCCTCCAGATCGCTGACTGGGTGGCATCGCCGTTCGGCACCCAACAGTTCCTGGACGCGAGCTACGGGGTCGAGGGCTACAGCTACCGGATGAAGGACGGCAATCCGGTCACGATCCCCGACTCGCCGGAGGTCCTGGCGATGTCGTACGCGGGCGGCAATGCCAACGCGGTGCTGTTCACTCCGGGTGAGAAAGAGTCCGTCGACGCCCAGCGTGAGCACCTCGAACGGACCCTGCCCGATGGGCGGGACGACGCGTCCCTGGGGTTGTACTCCGAGACAGCGGTGAGCAAGGCGCCGACGATGTCGTCGGCGTTGAACGACCTGCAGCGCGAAATCCTCCAGGGAACCAAGCCGATGTCGGAGTGGGACGACATGGTGAAGCGGTGGAAGGACCAGGTCGGAGCCAAGATGGCCGCGGAGTTCGAGGAGGCCGCCGACGCCGCCGGGTGAGGCGCCCGCGGGCCACCGGCCAGGACCCCTACAGTTGACCCGTGGTGGCGAGTGACTCCGTGGTCCGGATCGAGGTGGTGTCGAGCCCGACCCTGAACCAGGCGATGAACCACAACGGGCTGCCGCTGCTCGAGCGGATCACCGTCCGCAGCGACGGTGAGGAGCCGCTGGAGGACGTGCGGGTCGAGGTCGAGGTCCGCGACGGATTCGGCGCGGTGCTGAGCCGACCCTGGCAGACCCGGATCGACCTCGCCCCGGGAGCGACGGTGACGCTCGACCGGCCCACGCTGCAGTTCGATCCCGGGATGTTGGCGACCAACGAGGAGGAGATGCGCGGCGAGATCAGTGTGCGGGTCAGCGCCGACACCGAGTTGGCCGTGACCCACCTGCCTGTCGCGATCCTGGCCGCCCGTCAG
>DVLP01000180.1 GCA_018715445.1 Candidatus Avipropionibacterium avicola
CACCAGGTGGAAGGGGACGGCTGGGGGCCGATGGGGGAGATCCGGGTCGACTGACCACCCTTCGACGGGCTGGGGGAACGTGGGTTGGCCCCTCGACGGGTTCGGGGTCGGGGCGCCACGGCGGCGCAACCGTTGGCGTTGGGCCGGCGCACCGATCATGGCAATCTGGGCCGGGTGAAGGCACTGGTGAAGACGGGCCCACAGCCGGGTCTGGAGTTGCTCGACGTCCCGGTCCCCGAGATCGGGGCCGGTGACGTGCTGGTGAAGGTTGCCGCGACCGGGGTGTGCGGCACCGATCTGCACATCGAGGCCTGGGACGACTGGGCGCAGCACCTGGTCGCGGCCCCACTGGTGGTCGGCCACGAGTTCTGTGGCGAGGTCGTCGAGATCGGCTCCGGCGTGACCGACGTGGCGGTGGGTGACTTCGTCTCCGGTGAAGGCCACCTGGTGTGTGGTCGGTGCCGCAGCTGTCGCGCCGGTCGGCGCCACCTGTGCATCAACACCGTCGGCATCGGCGTGCAACGCGACGGCGCCTTTGCCGAATACATCGCGATCCCCTCGACCAACGCCTGGGTCCATCCCGATCCGGTGCCGACCGAGGTGGCGGCGATCTTCGACCCGTTCGGCAATGCGGTCCACACCGCCCTCACCTTTTCCTGTCTGGGTGAGGATGTCCTGATCAGTGGGGCCGGTCCCATCGGCATCATGGCCGCACTGGTGGTCCGCGAGGCCGGCGCCCGCCACGTCGTCATCACCGACCTCAGCCCCGAACGGCTGGCCCTGGCCGAGCGACTCGGCGTCACCAAGGCCGTCGACATCCGCAGCTCCAGCGTTGCCGTGGCCCAACGGGAGCTGGGCATGAAGGAGGGCTTCGACGTCGGGCTGGAGATGTCGGGCAGTCCGGCCGCCCTGCGCGACATGGTCTCCCAGATGACCCACGGCGGCAAGATTGCGATGCTCGGCCTGCCGTCGGGGGAGGCCAACCTCGACTTCTCCGACGTGGTGCTCAACATGCTCACCATCAAAGGGATCTACGGCCGCGAGATGTACGAGACCTGGTACGCGATGAGCGTGCTGCTGCAACGGGGTCTGGACATCTCCGGGGTGATCACCCACCGCTTCGACCACACCGAGTACGCCCAGGCCTTCGCCGCCGCCCGCAGCGGGCATGCCGGCAAGGTCGTGATGAGTTGGGAGTCCTGATGAGCCAAGCCCTGACCGCACACCTGCAGGCGGAGTTGGCGCAGCTGCGCGCCGACGGCCTGGAGAAGGTCGAGGAGCCACTCACCTCGCCGCAGTCGAACCGCATCTCGGTCGCGGGGTCGGACTCCGAGGTGCTGAACCTGTGCGCCAACAACTACCTGGGTCTGGCCGACCATCCGGCCATGGTCGAGGCAGCCCAGCAGGCCTTGGAGCGTTGGGGATTCGGGATGGCCTCGGTGCGCTTCATCTGCGACACGACCACGCTGCACACCGAGCTCGAACGACGCCTCTCGCAGTTCCTGGGCACCGAGGACGCGATCCTGTACGGCTCCTGCTTCGACGCCAACACCGGCCTCTTCGAGACCCTGCTCGGCCCCGAGGACGCCATCATCTCCGACGAGCTGAACCATGCCTCGATCATCGACGGGGTCCGACTCTGCAAGGCCGCCCGGCATCGCTACCGCAATCGGGACATGGCCGACCTGGAGGCCCAGCTGGTCGCCGCCAAGGACGCCCGCTTCCGACTGATCGCCACCGACGGTGTGTTCTCCATGGACGGCCACCTCGCACCGCTGGACCAGATCTGCGAGCTCGCCGAGGCCCACGACGCCCTGGTGATGGTGGACGACTCCCACGCCGTCGGCTTCGTCGGTGAGACCGGCGCCGGCACCCCGGAGCTGTTCGGGGTCCGCGATCGCGTCGACATCGTCACCGGGACCCTCGGCAAGGCGCTCGGGGGTGCCTCCGGTGGCTACACCGCGGCCAGTGCGGCCGTCGTCGACATCCTGCGGCAACGCTCCCGGCCGTACCTGTTCTCCAACTCGGTCGCGCCGGCGATCGTGGCCGCAGCCCTGGCCGGGCTGGACCTGCTGGCCACCTCGGGGGACCTGCTGGAGCGGCTGCGCGACAACACGACCTGGTTCCGCGCGGCGATGACCGAGCGAGGCTTCGAGATCCCGGAGTCGGACCACCCGATCGTGCCGGTGATGATCGGGGACGCCGCCGAGGCAGCCGCCATGGCCGACCGACTGCTGGCCGACGGGATCTACGTGCGGGCCTTCAGCTTCCCCGTGGTGCCGCGGGGCCGGGCCCGGATCCGTACCCAGATCTCGGCGGCCCACACCCGGGCGGACCTGGAGCGCGCCGTCGCGGCCTTCGACCGCGCCCGGGGGTGACGTAGGCTCGCCCGGTGACCACAGCCGACGAGCCCGACGCCCCCCAGTCGCCGGAGCAGACCGCTGACCCCGAGTCCGCTCACCCCGAGTCCGGAGACGCCGAGCCCGGAGACGTCGAGTCCGCTGAAGCCGAGTCCACTGGTGCCGAGTCCGCTGAGGCCGAGACCGCCACTCAGGACAAGCCCTGGTGGGACCACCCCTCGTTCCCCTGGCGGGGCAAGCCGAGCAAGGCCGACATCGGCTGCCTCTGGGCGATCGCCGGCATGGGGATCTACGGCCTGGCCCTGCTGCCGGTCCGTTCCCTGATCGTGGCAGCGAATCCGTACATCTCGGCCGCGATCAGCGGTGGTGCAGTGTCGATGGCCTTCATCGGTGCCCGGGCCTCGGACGGGGTGGACCCCGCCGGCCTGTGGGTGCTCGGCCTGCTGATCGGCGGACTCAGCGTGGTGAAGTTCGACTGGGTGTTCTGGTGGGCCGGACGGTTGTGGGGCGAAGGCCTGATCGACTACCTGCTGCAGGGGCGCGGCGGTCTGGCGCGCAAGAACGCGGCCCGCGCACAGGCGCTCACCGAGAAGTACGGCGTCCTCGCCCTGGCGGTCTCCTGGCTGCCACTGATCCCGTTCCCCTCGGCGATCGTCTACGGCGCGCTCGGGATCACGGGGATGTCGCTGCGCAAGTTCCTCTTCCTGGACATCCTGTTCGGGTTCCTGAGCCGGGGGCTCTACCTCGGTCTGGGCTGGTACTTCGGCGAGCCGGTGATCCACTTCCTGGAGACCTACAACAAGTACGCCGGCTACGTCACGATCGCCCTGGTGGTGGGCATCATCGTGATGAGCTACCTCCGCTCCAACCGCAAGAAGCAGCAGGTCGCCGCACGCGACTGAGCCTCACAGCCATTGCTGGAACGCGGCCAGGGCCTCGTCGGAGAACAGCACGAACCGTACGGACTCGACCGCCGTGTCGGTCTCGGTGACGGTGCTGACCGCGACCCGGGCGGCATCGTCCATCGGCCAGCCGTACACCCCGGCCGAGATCGCCGGGAAGGCCAGCGAGCGGGCGCCCACCTCATCGGCGACCTCCAGGCTGCGGCGGTAGCACGAGACCAATTGCGCCGTACGGTCCTCGCTGCGGCTGTGGACCGGTCCGACGGTGTGGATCACCCATTGCGCGGCCAGGTCACCGGCGGTGGTCGCGACGGCGTCACCGGTCGGCAGGCCGTCCGGCAGCGAGGTGGCCCGCAGCACCCGGCAGGACGCCAGGATCCTGGGCCCACCGGCGCGATGGATGGCGCCGTCGACCCCGCCCCCACCCAACAAGGAGTTGTTGGCAGCATTGACGATTGCATCGACGGTCTCGGTGGTGATGTCTCCGCGTACGGCTTCGATCCGGGGCATGGAGCCAGACTAGGACAGGCTCAGAACAGCGCGGCGGTCTCCAGGTCGAGCAGCACCTGCTTGCGTTCCAGGCCGCCCGCGTAGCCGGTGAGGGCACCGTTCGCCCCGATCACCCGGTGGCAGGGGACCACGATCGGGATCGGGTTGCGCCCGTTGGCCAACCCGACGGCTCGGGAGGCCCCCGGCGCCATGCCGAGCTGGGTGGCGAGCGCCCCGTACGAGGTGGTCTCGCCCCAACCGATCGACCGCAGGGCGGTCCAGACTCGTTGCTGGAAAGGGGTTCCGGCAGGTTCGAGAGGGAGGTCGAAGTCCTTGCGGTCGCCGGCGAAGTACTCCCGCAGTTGGCGGGTGGCCTCGATGAGGACCGGGTCGCTGTCGTCCCGATCCCCGGCCACCGTGTCGGCGAAGGGGAAGAACTCGATCGCGGTGAGGGCACCGTCGACGGCCACCAGGCGTAGCTCGCCGACCGGCGAGTCGATCACGGTCCACATGTCATGCTCCTGTCATCAGGGAGGTCCACAGGTGCAGCTGGGCGTAGGAGCGCCACGGCCGCCAGTTCGTCTCCACCGCGGTGGAGGAGGGGGCCGACAGTCGCTGCAGCCCCCGCCGGGTGCCCAGGTCACTGGGCAGCCAGACGTCCGGATCGCCGAGCCCGCGCAGGGCGATGTAGTCACAGGTCCACGGTCCGATCCCGGGGACGGCCAGCAGGTGCGTACGGACCTCGTCGCGATCGGCACCACGGTCGAGGCGGATCCGTTCCGTGGCCAGCGCTGAGGTCACCTCGTGCAGCGCCCCCGCCCGGGTACGAGGCAGTGGCAGGGACTGCGGATCGACCGCTGCCAGCGCCGCCGCGGTGGGGAACAGGCGCGTCAGCCCGTCCCAGCCTGGCTCGAAGGCCTCCCCGTACGCGAGGACCAGTCGTCCCAGCGTGGTGCGGGCGCCGGCGACCGAGACCTGTTGGCCGAGGATCGCGCGGACCGCCAGCTCGTCACCGTCGACATGACCCGGGACGCGCAAGCCCGGATGGGCCGTCACCGATGCGGCGAGCAGTCGATCGGCGCCGAGGACGGCGTCGACCGCGACGGGATCGGCATCGGCGTCCAGCAGTCGGCGGGTGCGTTCGACGGCCGGCGGCAGGTCACGGACGTCACTGAGCACGAAGGTGGCCGGGACGTGGTCGGGGCGGGACAGGTCGACCTCGACGGCGGCAGGTCCGTGGGGCAGTCGTATGGTCCGCCGGTAGCTCGAGCCCTCCACGGACTCGACGCCGGTCACCGTGCGCGGTGTCAGGAAGGCGAGCAGGGCCGCACCGTCGAAGGGCTGACGCACGGCCAGTCGTAGGTGGAGCTCGCCGGACGGGCCCGGTGAGGTCCGCCGTCCCCGCAACTGGCTGGGGGCGACGCCGTACACCTGGCGGATGGTGGTGTTGAACTGGCGGATGCTGTCGAAGCCGCTGGCGAAGGCGATCTCGCTGATCGCCAGGTCGGTGGTCTCGATGAGGATCCGAGCGGTGTGGGCCCGTTGGGCGCGGGCCAGGGCCAGGGGACCGGCGCCGAGCTGGGCGGTGAGCAGCCGGGTCAGGTGGCGTGGGCTGTAGCCGAGGCGTCCGGCCAGCCCGGACACGCCGTCACGGTCGACCACGCCGTCGGCGATCATCCGCATGGCGCGCCCGGCGACGCCACCGGTGAGGTCCCACTCCGGGCTGCCGGGGGTGGCGTCGGGGCGACAGCGCTTGCAGGCGCGGTAGCCGGCCTGTTGGGCCGCGGCCGCGGTCGGATGGAAGCTGACATTGCGGCGTGCCGGGGTGCGGGCCGGGCAGGACGGCCGGCAGTAGATCCCGGTGCTCGCGACTGCGGTGTAGAAGACCCCGTCGAAGCGCACATCGCGACTCGAGACCGCGCGATAGCAGGACTCATGGTCCAGCGCGGTGCGGGTCTGTGTCTCGGTCACCACTCCATTGTGGCCGATCCGGCCGCCCCTGACTGGCCGGAATCGGACATAGCGCCCTACGTCCCCCGAGCTCGTCGAGGGGCCCTACGTCCCCCGAGCTCGTCGAGGGGTCAGCCCTCGGCCGCCTCCGCCAGGTACGGCTTCAGCTTCTCCGCGGCATGGGGGACCGACAGCACCGACGGGGTGTTCAGCGCAACGATGGTGTCGTAGTCCAGGATCGCCACGGTCCCGGGCAGTTTGTCGAACCCGGGGATGTCGTCCAGCGCGGACTCGTCACCACCGTTGATCAGGAAGGCCAGCAGGTCGGCCCGCAACAGCTCGATCCGTTCGGGGCTGAAGCTGACACGAGCCTCCCCGGTCTTGGTGCCCTCCTCCGCCAGAGCCGGCAGCATCGTCATCCCGAGCCGCTGGAAGAAGACCGACGAGCCGTCCTTCTCGTCGGCGACGGCGACCAGGCCGGCACCGGGCAGGTACTGCGCCAGTGCAAAGGTGCGTCCCTCGAGCCCGGGCAACTCTTCGCCGATCGCGTCGATCCTCGCGTTGAGCCCATCGATCAGGATGGTTGCCTCGTCGGTCTTGTCCAGCAGGGCGCCACCGGCGGTGACGAGGTCCTCCCAGGCGGTGACCTGGGAATCGTCCAGTCGGGCCACGGTCGGGGCGATCTCGCTGAGGCGGCGGTGGACCTCCTCGTCGATCACGGAGTACGACCCGACGATCAGGTCCGCGTCGAGGGCCGCGATCTGCTCGTACGGCAGCCCCTCGGTGGTGTCGAAGGACTCACTGTCGGCACTGAGCTCCTGCCAGGCCATGCCGTCGGGGGAGGCGGCGTCGACGGCGTACCCGACGGGTTGGACGCCGAGGGCGAGCAGGGTGTCGGTCCATGGGGCGTCGAGCGAGACGATCCGGGTGGGTACGGCGTCCAGGGTGGTGGTGCCGAAGATGTGGTCGATGCTGATGGCCGTCGAGTCGTCGCCGGTGGCGGGCTCGCTGCCCGGGTCGGATGAGCAGGCCGACGCCAGCGAGAGCACCATCGTCAGTGCCAGCAGGAGGTTGAACGAGCCGATGCGCAGGAGCTTCACGAAGGTGAGGTTAGGCGAAGCTAACTTAGGTGTCGAGGGGTGCCTGACATGTGGAACCGCGACATGGAGCCCCCACCCGGATTCGAACCGAGGACCTACTGTTTACAAGACAGTTGCTCTACCAGCTGAGCTATGGAGGCGGGGCTGGCGAACCAGCCGCGCTGAGTCTACCGGTCGGGATGGACTCCCGGTGCACCGACGAAGACCTGTCCCTGGCCGTCCTGTCCCTCGCCGATCAGGGTGACCGCCTCGCCGGCCGGAGCCCAGGCGGACTGACCCTGCTCGAGCACCAGGTCACCGGCGCGGACCGCGCCCGAGGTCACCACCAGGATCCGGCCGTACGGCGTCGCCGGGACCGCGATCGGGTGGCTGACCTCCAGGCGCCACAGTCGGAACTCCGGTGCCGGCGTCGGATGGACGAAGACCCCCGGCTCCTCCTCCTGCGGCACCACGACCCTCGGGCGGACCGGCGAGAAGTCGAGGACCTCGGTGAGTTCGTCGACGTCCACGTGCTTGGCGGTCAGCCCACCGCGGAGCACATTGTCGGAGTTGGCCATGATCTCGACCCCGAGACCGCGCAGGTAGGCGTGCAGGTTGCCCGCCGGGAGGTAGATCGCCTCCCCGGCCCGCAACGACATCCGGTTCATCAGCAGCGCGGCGAGCACTCCCGGGTCGCGCGGGTAGGCCTCGGCCAGCTCGACAGCGGTCCGACAGAACAGTCCGTACGGCGTCGGCTCGCCCACGCCGTCGGCGGCCGCAGCCGCCACCCGCTCGACCAGGTCGCGCTCCGGCCCGTCCAGTCGGCACAACCGCAGGAACACCGTACGGATGCCCTCGGCACCACCGGGACGACGCAGTGGCTCGACCAGGGCGTCCAGTTCACTGATCCCCAGTCGGGCCAGGTGGTCGGCGACCATCGATGGGTCGGCGAAGCCGTACAGAGCCTCGAAGTCCCCGAGGGCGCACAACACCTCCGGCTTGGGCCAGTCGTCGCGGTAGTTGCGCTCGGCGTCGTCGCGGGGGACACCGGCGGCCTCCTCGGCGGCGAAGCCCGACTCGGCCCGCGCTCGGCTCGGGTGGGCCTGCAGGGAGAGGGGTCGAGCGGCGGCGAGCAGCTTCATCAGGTACGGCAGGCGCGGCCCGAAGCGATCCACCGAGGCCGTACCGACGATCCCGGGATCGGCCGCCACCAGGGCGTCCAGGCCGGTGTCGCCGATCCGGGCCGGCGCCGAAGGATGCGCACCGAGCCACAACTCGGCCCACGGCTGACCGTCCGGGACGGCCCCGACCAGGTCGGGGATGGCCGTGGTCGAACCCCACGCATAGTGTTGGACCGGGCCTGTCAGGCGTTCCACGCTTCGACTCTCCTCCAAGGGGTACGGGACCGATTGTGGCAGACCCACCAAGGGAATGACACGGCTGTCATTCGCCGCTAGACTCGGCCCATGGCGACACCCCATCTGGAAACGACCGCCGGTGCTGGCACGCAGCTGTCGGCCCGGGACGCCGAGATCCTCGCTTTCGAGCGCCAGTGGTGGAAGTTCCCCGGTGCCAAGGAACAGGCGATCCGCGACAACTTCGAGATGTCGGCGACCCGCTACTACCAGGTCCTCAACGCCCTGATCGACAAGCCGGAGTCCCTGGCCCACGACCCGCTGCTGGTCAAGCGCCTGCGACGCCTGCGCCAGACCCGCCAGCGCGCTCGCTCGGCCCGACGTCTGGGCTTCGACCCGAACTCCTGATCCCCGAGTTCCCTCCGAACCCGACACCCCCGGTCTGACCCAGTCCCGGGGGTGTTGTGCTTCCGGGGTGTGGGCTCACCGCTCCCGTACGGGCCTGGCGACAAACCCGTACCGACCCCCGTCCCCCGAGCTCGTCGAGGGGCAAGGCCCGCACAGGCTCGCGTGGGTCCGCCCTCGACGAGGTGGGAACGCCCACCACCAGCGGCCTGCGTTCCCACACTCAGGCTTGCGGTCCTCACCGCTGCAGTGCGGACCTGGCGACAATCCCGGACCGACCTCCGTCCCCGAGCCCGGTCACGCTGGTGTCTGGTTCAGCCGGGACGGCGCCGCCGCCAGATCGGTCGTAGCTCGCGGCGGCGGTAGCCACCCGACTCCAGCCCTGCCCGGATCTCGAACCAGTTCGCCGAGGACCGGTCCCCGGTCCGAACCCAGGACCAGACCATTGCTGCGGTGTAGACCGGCAGGAACAGCGGGCCCAGCGCCATCCACTGCCAGGTGTGCCCCTCCTCGTGGGGCAGCAGTCCGCGGTCCTGGCTCGTCAGGGTGTCCCAGTCGCCGCGCGCGATGAGCACATTGCCCACGGTGAAGGCGCCTGCGTACGGGAAGCTGATCCGATAGCCACTGGCAAGTTGCAGATGGCGTGGCCCGGCCTTGACCCGGCAACCCCCGATCCGGGCGATCAGCAGACCGGCCGGGGTCGACAGGTTGACCAGGTTGACGATCCTGCGCAGAGTGACGATCCGAGGCAGGCTGACGATCCCAGCCCGGTCGTGGCGAGGCTCAGATGTCCTGGACGCTCGGGGTGCCCTCACGTCCGGTGCCTTCGTTGTAGTAGTTGTCGACCGGTTCCTGGCCGTACTTCTTGGCGTTCTCGTACTTGTCGATCACGTCCTGGACGCCGCCGTTGTGCTCGTTCCAGGTGGGACGGCTGCTCCCGGGCAGCTGGGGATCGACCGGCAGCTGGTTCGGTGCGGCAGGGCCCTCGGCGCCACCGCCGGGTCGGCTGTAGTACGTGGTGTCGCCGCGCGCGATCCGACGGGCAGCGTTCTGACCGAACCGCTGCGCCAGACGCGACAGCGACTCCGCGGCCCGGTCGAAGGCGCGGCCGCTGAAACCGAGCTTGCGGGCGACCTTGGCGCACCACTTCATCAGCTTGGACAGCTTCTTGGCGAACTTCCCGGCGATCATGCTGGAGCGCACACCCAGCCAGCCGGTGAACGCGCCGATCGAGGTGCCGGCCGACGGGATGGCCGCCGCCAGGGCAAGGATCGCCGACTTGATGATCTCGGTGACGAAGTCGACCAGCATGCCCCACATCAGGTCGCGGAAGATCGCCACGCCGGAGCCGACGGCCGAGACCCACTTGCCCATCGCCGAGGCGGCTCCGGTGGCCGCCTGGAAGGAATCGTTCAGGGTGCGCTGGGTCTGGCGGTAGGCCTCGGCCGCAGGCGACTGCCAGGTGGGGGTCGCGGTCACCGTCTGGGCGTGCTGGTTGCCCTGGTCCGCGATCGACTCGGCGATGGTCTGCCACTTGCCGGCATGCTCGTAGATGGCATCCGGATTGCCCAGCAGGAAGTCCACGGCCTCGCCCAGCGGCTTGACGACCTCGAGCAGCAGGTCCATCAGGTACTCGACGGCCGACTTGAGGATCGCCCCCAGCGGGTCGAGGGCGGTGTTGAGGATGCTCAGGGCGATGTCAGGGGCCGCTGTCACGTCCCCGATCGAGAACTTGCCGTCGGACCAGCTGTTGGCCGCATTGGCCAGGCTGCTGTAGACCGGGATCTTGATGTCCGCGCCGCCCAGGCTCGGGGTCGGCATCACGTCGGAGCTCACAGTTGGGGTCCTTGCGAGAGATCGGAGCTGATGGACTGGGCGGCGTTGGCGTTGGCGTCCTCGGTGCCGCTGTAGGCCTGACAGGTGCCCTCCATGGAGGACTGCAGCGCCTGGTTCAGGTCGGCCAGCGCGGTGAAGGTCTTGGCATGTGCCGCATCGACGGTGGCCAGGATCGCGCAGGCAATGGGGCTGGCGAACAGCCCGTACATCTTCCAGTCGCCGATGCCGAGGTCGCTGGCCTGATTGGCCGTCGTGACCGCGTTCTCGGCGATACCGGCCAGTTGTCGGCTGTGGGACTCGAGCTCAGTGACATCGACCTGGAGGGATTCCATGGTCGGCAAGTCTACGACCGGACGGGTCACCTGTCGGCGGGACGGCTCCGGCCCGTTGGACGCATGGCCGGAGCCACGGCGTCAGGGCTGTCGGCGTGCCCGGTGCATCAACCAGCTCACGCCCAGTCCGGCACCGATCGGGATGACCAGGCAACCGATGATCACCAGGACCCCGACCGCGGCCGGCGCCGGTGTCCACCCGGCAGGGACGAGGACCTCGCTGCTCCGGGAACTGTTGGCCGAGGTCGGTCCACCAGTGGTCACCCGCCAGCGTTGCCGATGGGACTCGACCTCCACCCGGCCCTGCAGCGGGCCCCGGCTGGTGACGACCACCTCGTCGGCCTCACTGAAGGCCAACCGCCCCTTGACCCACTGGTCCTCGGGTTCCCAGTCGAGCACCTTCGCGCGGCAGCGTTGGGTCGTGCCCAGGCTGGTCGGCGTGGGGGAGCAGGCGATGATCTCGACCTCACCGCGACGCAGCACCTCCCGTTCGGGGCTGAGCCCGAGGGTGAACGACATCGCCGAGACCAGGGCGACCAACAGGCCGATGCCGAGCACCATCACCAGGATGGTGACGGTCTGGGCGCGCTTGTTGTGGCGGTGCAGTCGTTCGGCCCGTTCCCGGGCTCGTTGCCGGCGAGCTGCCTGCTCGTCGCTCATCGAGTGGCGTCGTCGTCGGTGTCGACGGTGTCGTCGGGTGCCTCCAGCAGGGCCATGGTCGGGTCGTCGGCCGGGGCATCCCAGCCACGATCGGACAGCGCCTCCTGGAGCTTGCTGTTGGCGTCGCGGGCCGCCTCGACCCGGACACGGTCGAGGTCGCGGTTGAGCTCCTCGAGCTTGCCCATCGCCGGCCCACGGAACCGGATGTCGACCAGGCCGCCGGCCGCATTCACCACGATCTGGACCAGCTTCGACTCGGCCTCCCCGCGGATCTGCTCCATCAGCTGGGGCAGGTCGGCGGCGGCCGCCGAGATCTTGGCGATCTCTGCCTCGAGATTGGCCTGCCACTGGCTCGGGTCGCCCGGGGTCCGCTCGGTGTCGAAGTCCAGCTCCTTGGCCAGTGCTGCCACCGAGGTCGGCTCGTCATCCGCGTCGTCGTCGGCGAGCAGCTCATCGAGGATCTCCCGGCTCATCGGGTGCCCACCCTCGTCGGCTCCCTTCGTGGTGCCCGGGTCCGGGACGGCGTCGGGATGCTCCTGGTCGTAGCGCTCGGCCGCCTCTTCCGTACCGCTGGGCAGTGAGGAGCGGTAGCCGGAGACCACGGCCTCGCCCCCGGGCAGATCGGCGATCGCGGCCAGACCGGCGGCGCCGCCGCGGTTGGCACTCACCACGGCTTCGGTCCACGCCTCGAGGACACGGTCACGGGCCTGCACCGGGCTGGTGTCGGTCAGCTCCGGGCCGATCCGGATCCCCTCGAGGCGACCGCCCAGGGCGCGGATCCGGACACCGTGGTGGTCCACCTCCGCGGCAGCGCCGACCATCGCGGCATTGACCTGGCGAGCCTGCTCGGCGAAACGTTCGGAGGCCTGCTGCAGTCCGGCAATCAGGGACCGCGGATCCTGCCATTGCGACCAGGGGATCGAGGGTTCGCTCATGACAGCGAAGACTAGCGGGCGGAGTGCCGCTCGGCGGGGTCGTGCTCGGATCCGACCGGTGGGTGGCGCCTCACCAGGCGTCGGCGCGCCCCGCCCAACCAGTCCCGCTCCGCGGTGATCCGCGCCACGAACCGCATCGAGGCCGCCCGGTGCACCGGTGGCCCACTGAGGTGACCGAGGTGGCGACCCCACAGCAGTCGGGCCGCCTGCTCCCCGAGCTCACGCCACTGGGGGATGATCGAACTGGTCACGTAGCCACGCGCTGCCTCGACGTCCTCGAACCCGACGATGGCGGGCAGGTCCGCGTCCGGAAGCCCGCACCGGTGCCAGGCCTCGGCGAAGGCCAGCACCGCATTGTCGTCAGCGGCGATCACCGCGTCGTACCGCTCGCGGACCGCCACCATCCGCTCGGCGGTCCGTTCCGCCGCCAGGACGGCCTGCTCGTAGTCGGGGGCGTTCCGGTCCGGGTGGAAGGCCAGTCCGGCGGGGTCGCGGCCCGCCGCGGTCATGGTCGCCAGCCATCCGAGCAGACGCTCCTCGGAGAACCGCAGATGGCCCACGTCCTGACCGTCGTCGGCATGCAGTGCCAGGAACGCGATCCGTGAGCAGCCACGGCGCAACAGGTGCTCGGCCGCCAGTCGGCCGCCGGCGTGATTGTCGAGGTCCACGGTGTCGTACCGGCGCAGTTGGTCGTAGGGGCCCGGTTGGTCCTGCGACTGGCGCGGCCCGATCCTGACCTGGGGGACGTCCAGCTCCTCCAGGACGGCCTTGGCCCGGGCGTGGGGCGCTCGGCTGAGGATCCCGGCAATGGCGGGCCTCGGCTGCGCCGCGACCACGGCGGCCAGGTCGTCGCGATCGATCGAGAGCGTGGCGCCGCCCAGCTCGGACAGGGTCTCCTCGAAACCCAGCCGGACCGAGGTCAGGCGATGCAGCTCGCCCTGGTCTGGCCACGACGGGTGCACCAGCAGGAACACCGGTCGGTCGTCGAGCCTGTCCTCGGCGACGAAGATCCCGGTGCCGGGGACGCTGACCAGGGTGCCGTCAGCGATCAGGTCACGCAGCTCGTCCAGGACGGTGGGCGGTGACAGTCCGAAACTGTTCCCCAGCGTCCTCAACGAGGGCAGCTTCGCACCCGGCGGGTGGACCCCCGACCGGATCGAGGACAGCACCTGCTCACGCAAGGCCGTCCTGCGCCACGACTTGCCCGCCACGTCGTCGACCTCCTCGTCCGTCCGGTGCCCGCTGATCGGTGACCCCATCCGACCACAGGGGTGATCGAAGCAGCAGGGCTGATGCTGAAATCTAACAGTCCTAACGGGTGTGCGAACCATGATCACGCTGCGAGGGACTTATTTCGGCCATTCTCTTGTCGGGTTCGGAATCGCTTGCTAGCGTGCTGGGCACCCCAGAGCGATGGGACACGACACAAAGGAGTTGTCCGTATGGCCCCCAGATCCGTACCCCCGTCTGCCCATGTCCGAGACTCGCGTCCGGACCCCTCCGAGCGAGCGGACGGGCCCCGTCCGATCGGGCGCCGAGCGGTGTTGGCCGGTGCGGTCGGTGCCGGTCTCACCGCAGGCCTGGTCGGCTGCGCACCCGAAGCGGCGACCGGCAAGGGTGACACCGGCGAGGTGGCGAGCTCGGGTGTCGAACTGCCCACGTACACCCCGTACGGCGACGTGACGCCCGACCTGCCCGGCGACCCCACCCAGGGGATCCCGGCGGCCTACTTCCACTACCCCGAGATCACCGAGATGGAGGGGATCCCGCTCCCGCAGACCGAGCCGTACAGCTTCCTGGCCCAGGGCACCGTCACGGGCGAGCCGAAGCCGGGCAACCCGTGGTACGACAAGTTCGCCGAGGACATGGGCAACCAGTTCAACCTGATCTCGGGTGGGTGGGCCGAGTATCGCGACAAGTTCGCCGTGACCATCGCCGGGGACGACCTGCCCGATCTGGTGATGATCGAGCAGGTCCCGCAGCTCCCGAGGCTGTTGGAGGCGAAGTTCCACGACCTGAGCCCGTACCTCAGCGGCGACAACGTCCAGCAGTACGCGGGTCTGGCCTCCCTGCCGACCGCCGTGTGGGGCGTCTCGTCGCTGGCGGGTGGGCTGTGGGGCGTCACCCGGCCGACCGTGGCGCTGTCCGGACAGATCAACGTCTGGAGCGACGACATGGAGGAGCTCGGGCTGGACCCCGATCCGGCTCCGGCCGACGGCGCCGAGTACCTCGAGATGCTCAAGACCATGACCAGTGACGGCAAGTTCGCCCTCGGTGCTGATCCGGTCATCACCGTGTTGGGGCCGAGCCTGATGATGTGCGGGGCTCCGAACGAGTGGCGCCGCAACGAGGACGGCAGCTTCACCCACGCCTTCGAGACCGACGAATACCTGCGCGCACTGGAGGTCTCGGCCGAGATCTGGGCCGCCGGGGTGCTGCACCCGGACTCGATCACCAACCCGGATGCGAAGTCCGGATGGTTCAACGAAGGCATCACCCGTGGCCTCTACCAGGGCTTCTCCGCCTACGGCTACACCACGGTCAACCATCGCACCCGACGCCTCAGCCACATCCAGCTGCCGAAGTGGGACGGCGATGGCGCGGCCGACCCGTTCCGCGGTGCCGGCGGGTACCCGTCGTTCACGGCGATCTCCAAGACGGCGAGCGAGGACCGGGTCCGCGAACTGCTCGAGATCATGAACTACATCGCCGCCCCGTTCGGCACGCGGCAGTTCCTCACCGGTGAGTACGGCGTCGAGGGCGTCCACTACACCCTGGACGGCAACGATCCGGTGAACATCCCCGAGACCCGGTCCAAGGACATGCTGAGTGGGCTCGGTTATGCGGGTCGCCAGAGCCTCTACGACGTCTACGTGCCCGGGTACGACGATGTCGCCGAGCGGATGCATGCGATGGCGGCCGACTCACTGCCACGCTCGGTGCCCGACGACTCGCGCGGGCTGTTCTCCGAGACCTGGGCCTCCAAGAGCACCACTTTGTTGCCCCGGATCAAGGACCTGCAGCTCGCGATCATCCGCGGCCGGGAGAAGCCGTCGGCCTGGACCGAACTGATCGAGAGCAAGTGGTTGCCCGAGGTCGGCGACCCGTCGCGCGACGAACTGCAGGCCGCCGACCAGGAGGAGCACTGACATGATCAGCCGCAGGACAGTGCTGGGCGCCGTGGCCACTGGGACCGCAGTCGCCGGGTTCGCTGCCACCACAGGGTTCTCGACCGCTGCTGCCGCGCCTCTGCAGCCGGGACGGTTGGTGGGGGACCCGATCCCCGAGGAGGATCTCGCCCAGGGGGCGGTGGTGTTCTCCACCTCCTTCGAGGACGCCGACGAGACCTGGTACCTCAACGACCACACCACGCGCGAGGACATCGATCCGTTGGACGGCGACTGGGTGATGCACGTCCATCGCGACGACCCGTCGGTCTACCTGACGTCGCAGACCCAGATCCCGTACACCCCCGGGACCGAGTACGTCCTGACCGGACACCTGCGGGCCGAGAACCTCTCCCGCGAGGACAAGGTCGACGGCGCGCGGATGGCGCTGGAGGCGTACGACCTCAACGGCAAATGGATCTACGGCCGGTACGGACCCTCGATCAAGGACGCCGAGTTCGTCGAGCAGGTGTTGGTCTTCGCTCCGACCGCGATCGTCGCCGAGCTGAGGCTGACCCTGTTCCTGGGCAGCGGCATCACCGGGGACGCGTACTTCGACGACATCGTCGTCCGCGAACAGGCACCCACCCCGTTCGCCACCGCCCTGGTCACCCCCAGCTATCGCGGGTTGCTGGTCCCCGGTGACCACGACGAGGTGCGGATGCAGGTCATGCTCGGCCTCACCGACGAGGCGATGGGCCGCTATCGGGTGCAGGTCGAGCTGGCCCGCGGCGAGACGATCGTGTCGCAGGACGAGTACCAGGCCGCCGCCGAGATCGAGTTCACCCATCCGGGGGAGGGGCTGGCTCCGGGTGAGTACGAGGTCCGGGTCCGGTTGGTCGATGCCGACGGCGAGGCCGTCGCCGAGGATGCCTGGCCGGTCCGCGTACTGGGCAGCACCGATGAGCTGCCCGATCGGTGGGTCGACCGCCACGGTCGGCTGCGGCAGGGATCGGAGCTGGACTTCCCCCTGGGCTTCTTCAGCTCGTCGGTCCAGGAGTCGAACCTGGCTCTGATGGAGGGCTCGTCGTTCGACTGCATGCTCCCGTACGGCAATCCGCGCCGGGAGTGGCTGGACCTGATGGAGCAGTACGGCATCCGCGGCATCATGAGCCTGAAGGACATGTTCTTCGGTGAGCCGTACACCCCGAAGGAGATCACCTCCGAAGAGGACGAGGTCCCGTACCTGACCGGTGTGGTCGACGAACTCAAGGACCATCCGGCCCTGCTGGCCTGGTACATCCAGGACGAGCGGGACCCTGCCCTGTACGGCGACCGGCTGATGGCCCACCAGGCGGCCGTGATGGCGACCGATCCGGACCATCCCTCGCTGGCGGTGGACTATCGTCGTCCACCGCCGGAGATCCAGATGCGCGGTTGTGACGCGTTCGGCGTCGACTCCTATCCGGTGAGCGGACGTGACACGGCCCACCTGGAGCAGCCGTCGGCACTGGCCACGGCGGCCCGCGAGGGCCTGCCGCACCGGATGATGTGGCACGTGGTCCAGTCCTTCGGCTGGTCGTCCTACCCGCCCAGTGAGGGCCGGCCCCCGACCACCGAGGAACTGCGCTCGATGGCGTGGCAGTACATCTGTGCCGGCGCCACCGGGCTGGTGTTCTACAGCCTGCACAACATGGACGACGGCATCGACGGCACGACCCTGGAGGAACTCTTCGCCCGGGCCGACACCGTCGGCGCCGAGATCGTCGAGCGTCGCGAGCTCATCCTGTCGGTCGAGGCGCCACCGGAGGTCTCGGCCACCGGGGGAGACGGGAAGGTGGTGTGGGCTGCGCGCAGCCTCGACGACCGAGGACACCTGATCGTGGTCAGCGCGGACTGGAAGGACTCCCGCCAGATCAGGTTCACCGTGCCCGGGGCGACCCGGATCCAGATGTCGAACGGCGCCCGGATCAGCCCGGACGCCGATGACTCCTTCACCGTGGAGCTGGAGCCCCTCGAGGTGAGGTGGCTGGAGTTCCCGGTGCGTCGACGCCCGTCCTGATCCTCGGATCGGGCCCGGGCAGCCGGCCGGAAGGCTGTCCCGGGCTGGACCGACGTTTGCACTCTCGGGTGCCGAGTGCTAAGAATGAGTTGGCACTCTCACACCGAGAGTGCCACCAGTCGGGCACGGTGAGGCGCTCACCCACCCAGACGGGCCATCCGGTCCGTACGAGGGGGTGGTAGCCGTCCGTCGCGGGCATCGTCTCGGCGTCAACACTGACCAGCAAACCCACTGCGGCGGCCACGGCCGCCCAGGACGCGGGAGGACTGCCGACACACCATGGCAAAACTCATCGAATTCAACACCGAGGCGCGTCGCGGTCTCGAGCGGGGCATGAACACCCTCGCCGACGCCGTGAAGGTGACCCTCGGCCCCAAGGGCCGCAATGTGGTCCTGGAGAAGAAGTGGGGTGCCCCCACCATCACCAACGACGGCGTCTCGATCGCCAAGGAGATCGAGCTCGACGAGCCGTACGAGAAGATCG
>DVLP01000181.1 GCA_018715445.1 Candidatus Avipropionibacterium avicola
CGAGGACGACGAGGAGATCGCCGAGTACGTGGCCGGGCTCGAGGAGTCCCAGGACGCTGCGGACCTGCCGGAGGCCACCGGGGACGCGATCGCGGCCGACTTCGAGCGTTACCTGCGCCGCCGCAACCAC
Organism: Candidatus Avipropionibacterium avicola; assembly: GCA_018715445.1. Classification (GTDB taxonomy): domain Bacteria; phylum Actinomycetota; class Actinomycetes; order Propionibacteriales; family Propionibacteriaceae; genus Avipropionibacterium; species Avipropionibacterium avicola. Next base: position 131 of record DVLP01000181.1, read on the forward strand.
GGCGTCTGATCCCACGCTCGAGGCTGGCTCGGAGTCAACCGGCGGCGGCCGTGGCCGACTCCCGCAGGGCGGTGATCATCGCGTCCGGGTCGTCGGCACCGAAGACGGCCGAACCGGCAACGAAGCAGTCCGCACCGGCCTCGGCACAGCGTTCGATGGTCTCGGCCGAGACACCACCGTCGAGCTGCAGCACGATCCGGCCCGGCTCGCCCCGGCGACTGCGTCGCTCGATCAGCTCACGGGTCCGACGGATCTTCGGCAGGCACAGGTCGAGGAAGCTCTGACCGCCGAAGCCGGGCTCGACGGTCATCACCAGCACCATGTCGAGCTCGTTCAGCAGGTCCTCGTACGGCTCGATCGGGGTGGCTGGCTTGAGCGCCATCGCGGCCTTGGCACCCGCGGACCGCAGCTCACGGGCCAGCCGTACGGGAGCCTTGGCAGCCTCCACGTGGAAGGTGACCGATTCGGCACCCGCCTCCGCATAGGCCGGGGCCCAACGATCCGGGTCCTCGATCATCAGGTGGATGTCGAGCAGCTTCGGCGTGACCGCCCGGATCGCTTCCACCACAGGAAGTCCGAGCGTCAGGTTCGGCACGAAGTGGTTGTCCATCACGTCGACGTGGAGCCCGTCGGCCGAGGGGATCCGCTCGATCTCGGCCTGCAGGTTGGCGAAGTCGGCCGACAACAGGCTGGGGTGAATGCTCATGTCCACGGGCCCCACTCTAGGCGGAGCCGCTCTCAGCCGGTTCGCCGGATGATCGCCAAGAACATCGCATCGGTGCCGTGGCGGTGGGGCCACAGCTGCAGGAAGTCGCCGTCGGCGCCGTCGACCTCGGGCACCAGGGCACCGGCCGGCTCGAGCGCGACGTCGTCGCGTCCGGCCAGGACGTCGGCCACCACCTCGACGGTCTCGCTGCGGTGGGGCGAACAGGTGGCATAGCCCACCACTCCCCCGACCCGACAACTGTCGATCGCCGCGGTCAACAGGCTGCGCTGCAACGGTCCGAGGTCGTCGAGATCCTCGGGCTGGTGGCGCCACCGGGACTCGGGCCGACGCCGCAGCGCCCCGAGCCCGGTGCACGGGACGTCGGCCAGCACCCGGACGAAGGAACCGTCGCGCCACGGTGGGCGGGTGCCGTCACCACAGACCACCAGGGGCTCAGGTCGTACCGCCCGTACGGTCGAGGACACCAGGTCGGCGCGGTGCATGCTGCGTTCGTTCGCGACCAGGTGCTGGTCCTGCTCGGCGGCCAGGGCGGCCAACAGGGCTGCCTTGCCGCCGGGACCGGCACACAGGTCGAGCCAGGTGCCGATCGGAGCTTCGGCGCGTGCCAGCGCCAGCGCCACCAGTTGGGAGCCGGCGTCCTGCACTCCCGCCCGGCCGTCGCGCACGGCGGCCAACGATCCCGGGTTGCCCTGCCAGGTGGCCTGCAGCGGCGACGGGCCCCCGGCCTGCGCGCCCTCGGCGACCAACTCGTCGACGCTGATCAGCCCGGGCCGGGCCACCAGGGTCGGCTCGGCTGCCACGTTGTTCGCGTCCAGGGCCTGCTGCAACTGCGGATCGTCGGGGGCGAGGCCGAGCCGGTCGGCGAAGGCCGTCACGATCCACTCCGGGTGCATGGTGCGCACCGCGACCGCACCGATCGGGTCCTGGTCGCGGGCCAGATCGTCCAGCCACTTTTCGAGGCTGCGTTGGGCCACCTTGCGCAGTACGGCGTTGACCAGCCCGGTGACCCGGGCACCGATCTGTTGGCGGGCGAGGTCTACGCTGGTCGAGATCGCTGCGTGTGCAGGGATCCGGGTGGCCAGCAGCTGATGGGCGCCGAGGCAGAGCAGGTCGACAACATCGGCCTCGAGGGTGTCGGTGCCCCGTCGGGCCGCGACCTCGATGATCCGCTCGTAGGTGCCCAGGCCGCGGCAGGTGCCGTTGATGAGCTCGGTGGCCAACGCCGCGTCGCGACCCTCCAGGCCGGCCTGGTGGATCAGTTGGCCGCCGACGATGTTGGCGTAGGCACCGTTGCCGGTGACCTCGGTGATGGCACGGAAGGCCACCGTCCGGACCGCATCGCGGCGCAGGTGGGGATTGCGTTCCCGCCCGGGTTGGCTCATGTGAGTGACTCCGCGGCCTCGAACTGGACGCCACGGGCCCAGTCGGCGGCCCGCATCGCCTTCTTGCCCGGCGGCTGGATCTGCACCAGCTCCAACAGACCCTCACCGGTGCCGACATGGACCGACTTCTTCGACACCACGAGTTGTCCGGCCGGGGCCTGGCCCTCGCTCGGAGCAGCGGTGATCACCTTGAACCGCTCCCCGCGGAACAGCGCCCACGCGCCGGGCGCCGGGGTGCAGCCACGGATCTGGCGGTCCAGCTCGGTCGCGGTCCGGGTGAAGTCCAGTCGGGCGTCCTCGACGGTGAGCTTCGGGGCCATGGTGACGCCGTCCTCGGGCTGCGGGGTGGCCACCGCCGTGCCTGCCGCGATCGCGTCCAAGGTGCGGACCAGCAGCCCGGCACCGTCGACGGCCAGCTCGGAGAGCAGGTCACCGGCCGTGGTCCCGGCCTCGATCGGGGTCTGGATCCGGTCGTACACCGGTCCGGCATCCATCGCCTTCACCAGTGAGAACGTGCAGGCACCGGTCTGGGTGTCACCGGCGATCACCGCATGCTGGACCGGGGCGGCACCGCGCCAGCGCGGCAGCAGCGAGAAGTGCAGGTTGACCCACCCGTGGGTCGCCAGGTCGATCACCCGCTGCGGCACCAGGGCCCCGTAGGCGACGACCGGGCAGCAGTCGGGGGCCAACTCCCCCAGCCGGGCCACGAAGTCGGCCTCGGACGGCCGCTCCGGCTTGAGCACCTCCAGCCCCAACTCCTCGGCCCGGGCACCGACCGGGCTCGGCACCAGCCGCCGCCCGCGACCGGCAGGAGCATCGGGGCGGGTCACGACGGCGATCACCTCGTGATCGGACTCGACCAGGGCGTTCAGGGACGGGACGGCAACCTCAGGGGTTCCGGCAAAGACGACGCGCACCCGCGAAGTCTAACGATCGCGCCGTCAGATCTCTCGGGGGTCGACCCGGACGCGGACCGTGCCCTCGCGCTTGTGGGCACTGCGGTTGGCCAGGGTGGCCCGGACCTGACGGGTGAGCGTGGCCCCGGCCGCCGCCGGCACGGTCAGGCTGGTCCTCACCCAGGGCTCCTCACTGTGCACCGGTGCCTCGATCGGTCCGGGGCCCAGCGCCAGCACGTCGGGACAGTCCTTCAGCTCGGCGAGCAACTGGCGTACGACATCACCCACGGCGGCCTCCGGTCCCTCGACGGCGACCATCTTGGCGGCCGGCGGCAGTTGGGCGGTGCGTCGGTCCTCCCACTCACGCTGTGCGGTGCCGACCGGGTCCATCCGCAGGAAAGCCTGCAGGGTGGCCGACTCGCCGGGCCCGACCGCGATCACGGTGCCGCCGTCGACACCGGAGCGCACCAGCCCGGTCGCATTCCACCACCGGCGCAGGGCTTCCTCGCCGGTGCGCAGCTCGGGGCGCTGCAACAGCAGCACCGTGTCCATCAGCACCGCGGCCGCATAGCCGCCGGGGGTGGCCGGCTCGGCTCCGGGCGTGGCCACCACCAGGGCCGGCTCGTCGCTGACCTCGGCCAGCACCCGGTCTCCGGAGGAGCGCCGGATCGCGGTGTTGGGGAACGCCTTGCCCAGCTCCTCGGCGGTGCGGATCGCGCCGACGACCGGGGCGCGCCACCGGCTGTCACCGCACTCGGGGCACTGCCAGCCCCGGACCGGATGCCCGGCCCAGGTGCAACTGACCCGTTGGTGGACGGCCTGGGTCGGGCCGTTGCACTGCGGACAGCGGACCGGTTCACGACAGGTCTGGCAGACCAGGCTGGCCAGGTAGCCGGCCCGCGGCACCTGCACCAGGACGGGCCCCTGGGCCAAGCCGGCCCGCATCACCGAGAACACCTCGCGCGGCAGCCGGGCCGCTCGGGCCGCCGGGTCGCGGTCGAGGGCCCGGTCGTCGTCGGCGGCGATGCGTACCGCCGGAGCGAGCCGTCGGAACCGTTCCCGCGGCAGCGTCAGGTCACGCAGCCAGTCACGGCGGACCAGGTCGGCGACCTCTGCGGTGCGGGCGTGGCTGGCGAACAGCACGGCGGTCTGCTCGCGGCTGGCGCGCAGTGCGAGCACGTCACGGGCCTGCGGGTACGGTGCGCGCGGCTCCGACAGCAGGTCGTCGCCGTCGTCCCACAACGCCACCAGGCCGAGGTTGGCCACCGGGGCGAAGGCGGCCGCCCGGGTGCCGAGCACCACCGGCACCTGGCCCCGGACCACGGCCAGGAAGGAACGGTAGCGGGCCGACGGCCCGAGGTCGGCGCTCAGGGTCGTCACCGCGTCCTTGCCGAGCACCGCCGTACAGGCCTCGGTGAGTCGTTCCAGATCGGTCGCATCGGGCACGATGCACAGGCTGCCGCGTCCCGAGGCCCAGGTCGCGGCGGCGGCGCGGGCGAACCCGGCCGCCCAGTCACCGGCCGGTACGGCGGCCGGCACCGGTTGCCACGCTGCCCGTGGGCTGTGGCCCTGCTCCAGGGCGGTCAGGAACCCTGCCCCACCGACGACCTCCTCGAACGGCCCGGCGTCCAGCCCGGTCAGGTCATCGGCGCTCGGCAGGCTCCGCTGCCGGGGCGTGGCCTTCTCGGTGGTGGCATGCCGCGGCGGCACCGCCAGTCGGACGACATCGTTGAAGGTGCCGGCCCAGTGGTCGGCCACGGCGCGGACCAGCCCGGCCACCGGGGCGGTCAGCACCGGCTCGGTCGATACCACCCGGTTGATCGGCTGGACCCGGTCGTGCTCGGTGTGGTCACGGATCGACAGCACGAAGCCGTCGCAGAGCCGTCCGGCGAAGCGGACCTTGACC
>DVLP01000182.1 GCA_018715445.1 Candidatus Avipropionibacterium avicola
AACGAGTCAGCGACGAGGTGAGCGTCACGGCACGGTGGGTGCTCGACGAGGATGACGAGATCACCACCTTCTGGCTGTACGGGAACTCGCTCGGCCAGGCCAACGACACCCTGTACCTGAGCCTGGCGGCCCTGATGCAGTTGACCACCGACGATCCTCAGCTCGAGGTGCTCACCACGCTGACCGACATGCCTGAGGGCACCGAAGACCGGATCGAGCTGGACTGGGGTTCGGTCGACCTCGTCGACTTCGGTGCCGCCGGGCTCCAGCAGGTCACGGCCGTGCGGGCCGACGGAGCCCCCGATCCCTTGCAGGTCAAGCAGTTCGCCGGTTCGACCTCGGAGGTGGAGCAGGCCCTGGATGAGGCGGGGGTGGCCTGCCGTCAGCCCGAGGAGGGCATCATCGTGTGTGGCAAGGGCCGCGACCGGGTCGACATCCACACCGATGGCGAGCTGGTGACCGGACTGCGCGCCGACCTCCGGGTCGACCAGGACCACCTGCGTGCGGTCCTGCGAGCCGTCGTCGACGGGGGCGAGGTGGCGCCGGTCGAGGACGAGTTGTTGGCGGTGGCCCACACCAATCCCGCTGCCACGCCGTGGACCTCGGTCGCCGGCTACCTGGCGATCGGGGACGGTGAGCAGGTGCTGCTGACCCGGGTGACCGGATGGTGGTGAGGCTCAGGCCGCCAGCGCAAGAGGGGAGCGTACGGACCGGTCCTGGACCGAGCGCCGTACGGCCCGCGTCACCGGCGCCCTGCTGGTCAGATCCAGCGAGACCAGGCCGGTGACCTCGACCAGGGTCGTGCCCAGGGCTCCCAGGACGGCCGCGATGATCTCCGAGGACGGCTCCTTGCGACCTCGTTCGATCTCGGAGAGGTACTGCACCGAGATCCCGGCACGTGCGGCGGTCGCGGCCAAGGTCTGCTCGCGCTCCCGGCGGAGCTGGCGGAGCCGCTCACCCAGGACCTCACGCCACAGCCGCTCGGGTTCGGTTCCCATGACACTCAACGTAGGGTCTGGCCCGCCCGCCGGACAATCGGTTCTGCTCTGGGCAGAAGCCTGAGGTGTCGTAGGTTGGCGCCCATGCGAGGACTGACTGCCGCGGTCTCGGCCGTGATCCTGGTGGCGAGTGCCGTGCTGTCCGGGTGCACGCCGGCCCGCGACCTGCCCGAGATGCTCCCGCCCGAGCAGGTGCGTGCGCTCGACCTGTGTGCCCTGGTGCCGTTCGACGAGGTCAAGCAGCGCCATCCTGACCTGAAGTTCAACTACGGGTCCCGACTCGTCCTCGGCCCGGACAGCTGCTGGTTCCAGGTGGCGACCGGCTCGTCGGTGTGGATCCAGACCGAGGGCGAGCCCCTGCCCACCTGGATCGCCAAGGACGACCCCGACGAGGTGACCGCGAGCGAGGTGCCCGGTGGTGTGGTGCTGACCCGCGAACTCAATCGCGACCCGTTCTGCGACGTGGCCGCGGTCAGCGACGCCGGACTGGTCCTCGACGTCGCGCTCAGTCCCGCGACACCGGCCGAGGCCGAGAGTCAGTGCTCGCTCGCCAACGACCTCGCGACCGTGGCGCTGGCCCACGCCGGCGAGGAGCTCCCCACCATCGCGTGGCCGGAGGATTCGCTGTACTCCAAGGACATCTGTGGCTTCGCCGAGCAGTCCGGGCTGATCGTCGCCGCTGGGTTGGAGGGGCAGGAGATCGAACCGAACGCCAGTGCACGGGACTGCGACGTCGACCGCTCGAACGACGCCACACCCTTCCACAGCCTTGAACTCACCGCCCAGCTCGGCCAACCGGCCGCCGAGAACGGGGCCCGTGGGGTCACCGTCGACGGACGCGATGCGGTCCTGTACGACCAGGCCGGTGTCACTTGTGAACTGACCATCGACTTCGGCAACAACCCTGTGCTGGCAGAGGTGTTGGGCACCAAGACCGCCCACGAGAACCTGCTCGTCAAGGCCGCCCCGGCCGAGGGGGTGTCCTGCTCCACCCTGGTCGAGTTGGTGGAGCCGGTCCTGGGCTCGCTGTGAGCCCAGGCATCCTGGCCGCGTACCTCTTTGGTCTGCGGACCTACTGGCCCGCGTAGGGGGCGCAGAGCTCGGCGAACCGGGTGACCATGGTGTCGACGACCTCAGTCGGATCGGCCGCCCAGAGGTCGGCGTTGAAGATCTCGACCTCGATGTCGCCGGTGTAGCCGGCCCCGGCGACCAGGGTCCCGATGCTGGCGAAGTCGATGTGGCCGTCGCCCATCATTCCTCGTGCCAGCAGGGAATCAGCCGGCAGCGGCGTGATCCAGTCGCACACCTGGTACGACAGGATGCGCCCCTCGGCACCGGCCCGGGCGACCTGCTCAGCCAGCTGCGGGTCCCACCACACATGGAAGGTGTCGACCATGACGCCGACCTGGTCAGGTGCGTACGGTGCGGCCAGGTCGAGGGCCTGCCCGAGCGTGGACAGCACGCCTCGGTCGGCGGCATAGATCGGATTCATCGGCTCGAGGGCCAGCTTCACCTGGTGTTCACTCGCGTACGGGACCAGCAACTCCAACGCCCGCGCCACCTGGTCGCGGGCCGCGACGAGGTCACGCGAACCGTCCGGCAGCCCACCGACGACCAGGCACAGGCAGTCGGCCGACAGTGCCGCGGCCTCCTCGATGGCAGCCCGGTTGCTGGCGATGGCCTCGTCGAAGGCCGGCCCGGTCGCGGTGAACCAGCCGCCGCGACACAGCGACGACACCCGCAGCCCCGCCTCACGGACCAGGGCAGCGGTGGCCTCCAGTCCGTGCTCGGCGACCGGCTCGCGCCACAGCCCGACCGATCCGATGCCGTGGGTACGGCACAGCTCGACGACCTCGGGAACGCTGCAGCTGTTGACCGTCTTCTGGTTCAGCGAGAGCTTCGCCAGCCCGGCCGTCACAGGGACAGCTCCGCCAGCTCGATGCGACGGCCCTCGGCCGACGACTGCAGCCCGGCCTCGGCCAGTCGCACCCCACGGGCACCGGAGAGCAGGTCGTACGGGTTCGGTCCGCCCTCGACGACGTGGCGGATGAACTGCTCCCACTGGACCTTGAAGCCGTTGTCGAACTCCTCGTTGTCGGGGATCTCGTGCCACTGCTCGCGGAACGGCGTGGTCTCGACCAGGTCGGGGTTCCACACCGGCTTCGGGGTCAGCTCACGGGGCTGCACCCGGCACCGGTGCAGTCCGGCGACCGCGCTGCCGTGGGTGCCGTCGACCTGGAGCTCGACCAGCTCCTCGCGGTTGACCCGTACGGCCCAGGAGGAGTTGAACTGGACGATCGTGCGGCCGATCTCGAAGATCGCGTAGGCCGCATCGTCGGCGGTGGCGGCGTACTGCTTGCCCTTCTCGTCCCAGCGGGTCGGGATGTGGGTGACCGCCTTGGCGTTGACCGAATCGATGGTGCCGAACAGGTCCTCCAGCAGGTAGTTCCAGTGGCAGAACATGTCGCTGACGATGCCGCCACCGTCCTCGGCGCGGTAGTTCCAGCTGGGACGCTGGGCGGCCTGCCAGTCACCCTCGAAGACCCAGTAACCGAACTCGCCGCGGACCGAGAGGATCTCGCCGAAGAAGCCACCGTCGATCAGGCGGCGCAGCTTGCGAAAACCGGGCAGGAACAACTTGTCGTGCACGACCCCGTTCTTGACGCCGGTCTGCTTGGCGAGGCGAGCCAGGTCGAGGGCGGCCTCGAAGGACTCGGCGGTCGGCTTCTCGGTGTAGATGTCGCGGCCGGCCTCCATGGCCTTGCGCAGGGCGGGCTCGCGCACATTGGTCAACTGGGCGTCGAAGTAGATCGGGTAGTCGTCGTCGGCGATGGCGCCGTCGACGTCGATGGTCCAGTCCGACAGGTCGTAGGTCTTGGCCAGGGCCTCCAGCTTGTCGGCATTGCGACCGACCAGCAGCGGCTCCAGCTGGACGCGGGACCCGTCGGCCAGCTCGACGCCACCCTGCTCACGGATCGCCAGGATCGAGCGGACCAGGTGCTGGCGGGTGCCCATGCGGCCGGTGACGCCGTTCATCACGACGCCGAGGGTGCGGTTCTCCATTGTCGTTGTCATCCTTCGTGCAGGGCGCCGGGTGCCTGACCAGGGCCGGGAATGAGCTTTCCCGGCAGACTCTACTGCAGGACGCGCCCGGCGACAATCGCTGGTCCGTGGTCCAGGTCAGTGCAGTGCGGCAACTCGGGGCAGTGCGGCAACTCGGGGCAGTGCGGTGGCTCAGGGCAGTGCGGTGCTCTCCCGCAGGACGATCTGCCCGCTGACCCGACGGACCGGCTCGCCGTCGGGATCGGTGAGCAGCTCGATCGCCAACCGTCCGGCCTCGCGCAGCGGCAGGTCGACCGTGGTGAGACCGGGCTGGACATCGGCCAGGGTCGGGATGTTGTCGAAGCCGGCCACCGCGATGTCGCGACCCGGCACCAGTCCGGCCTCGCGGATCGCGGCCATCGCACCGAGGGCCATTGCATCGGTGACGGCGAAGACGCACCCCGGGGTGGTGGTGCGCTCCAACAGCTCGGTCATCGCCAGGTGGCCACCGTCGCGGTTGAACGGTCCGGCCACCACATGCTCCGGGTCGACCTCGATCCCGCGCTCGGCCAACCCGGCCAGGAACCCCGCGACCCGGTCCCGGGCGGTGGCCAGGCCCTCGGGCCCGCCCAGCACGGCGAAGGTGGTGTGGCCCTGCTCGACCAGGCTGTCGGCGAGCTCGTGGGCCAGCTCCTGGTTGGCGACCTCGACCACCGGCAGGTCGGCGAACGGTTGGCTGATCATCACGACCCGACCGTCGATGTCGGCGAAGGCGGCGATCTCCTCGTCCAAGGTGGTGTGCTCCCCAGCCTCACCGGCGCCGTTGTCGGCGCTGGCGGCGACCGCTCCGTCGACACCGACGAGACGGGATCCGACGATGATCACGCCTCGGGCCCGTTGGCTGCGGAAGCCTGCCAGATGGCCGATCTCGCGTACCGGGTCACGGTCGGTCGTGCCCATGGTGACAGTGAGGCCGTGCTGCTCGGCGGCATCGACCACGCCGGCAGCGATCTGGGTGAAGTACGGATCGGCGATGTCGGCGACCAGCAGCCCGACGGTGTTGCTGTGCCCGCGGGCCATCGCCTGGGCGGGGCCGTTGGCGGTGTAGCGCAGCTCCCGTGCGGCAGCCAGCACCCGGGCCTGCAGCTCCGATCCGACCTGCCGCGTGCTGCCGTTCAGCACCCGGGAGGCCGTGGCCAAGGAGACCCCGGCACGTTCCGCCACTTGGTACAGGGTCGTCTGTGCCATCCGCCTCGCCGCCTCCGTGCTCATCGTCGTTCGCGTGGGGCGCCGCACCGCGGGCAAGCGCCTTCCACGCTCAGAATCCCACTTCTGGCACTGTTGTGCCAGACCCCGTCCGTCCAGTCCGAAGGAGAGCAGCCGTGTCCACCGTCTTCCGCTCCGGGATCGGCAACAACCACACCGTACGGATCCCTGCCCTGGTGGCGGTCGGCCCGCTGCTGGTCGCGTTCTGCGAGGGCCGGCGCGACTCGAGCTCCGACACCGGTGAGATCGTCATCCAGGCCGCCACCAGCGCCGACGGTGGGCAGAGCTGGTCGGCGCCGGTCGAGACCACGGCCGTGCCCGGACGCACCTGCGGCAACCCGATGCCGGTCGTGCTCGACGAGCAGACGGTGCTGCTGGTCAGCACCAGCAATGCTGCGCACGCCCACGAGCGCGACATCATCGCCGGCCGCGTCGGGGCCGACGAGGGGCGACGCGTCCACAGCCAACGGATCAGCGTGCCCGACCTGGTCGCCACCCCGGCCGTCGACATCACCGACCAGGCCAAGCGCGACGACTGGGGTTGGTACGCCACCGGCCCCGGTCACGGCATCCGGCTCGCCCGCGGCCCGCACCGGGGCAGGATCGTCGTGCCGGCCAACCATTCGGTGATCGACGGACCGGGCCGCTCGGTGTACGGAGCGCACCTGCTGCTCAGCGACGACGACGGGCGGACCTGGCGGATCGGCCATGTCGAGCCGGGCGTCGCCGGATGCTCGGGCCCCAACGAGAGCAGCGCCACCGAGCTGGGGGAGGGCCAGGTCGTGGTCAGCATCCGCAACCAGTGCAGTGGTGACGACGAGGTGACCCGCGCCTTCCTGGTCTCCGACGACGGGGGAGTGAGCGGCACCCTCGAACCTCACGGTGAGATCACCATGCCTCGCATCCAGTCCTCGGTCACGACCGCGCAACTCGACGGCCGGGCCGTCCTGGTGATGAGCGGCCCGTGCGATCCCCGGGAACGTGCGGCGATGGGGCTGCGCCTGTCGGTCACCGGCGGGCGGACCTGGACCGAGCCGTGGATCCTCGGCCCCGGCCCGGCCGCCTACTCCGACCTGGCGGTCGACCGGGACGGTGTGGTCCACCTCGTGCACGAGTGTGGCGAGCAGTCCCCGTACGAACGGATCGCCCATGTGGCCGTCGACCCGAGCGTGCTGGCCGAACGGACCGGGCTGGCCGAGCGGACCGGGCTGGACCGGTGATCCCGGCCCGGGATCGGGTGTCGCGACCTTGGCGGATCCGACCCTGAAACGGCGAGCAGCGACCCGCTGCGATGTGGCAAAGTGAGCGGTATGCCCGGCGACCCCGACAGTCCCCGCGCGACCGGAGGTGCGCTCCGGGCCACAGGCCCGGCTCCGGTCGCCCAGAGTGAGCGCATGCCGCGTGAGCAGCATCCGGTGACCCCGCCCGACGGGTCGGTGATCGAGCGCCTCCGCGACCGCTTCGACGAGGTGGACTACCGCGTCGACCCCGTGACGCAGTTGCTCGGGGACGAGGGTCACGCCGCCCTCGGGCGCAACCACACCGTGCCGGGCCGACGGGCGCTGTCCGGCGACACCGGCGCACTGGCCACCCTGACCGGGCTGTGGCTGCTGCAGGACCCGGTGCCGCGCGGCCAGCTCGACCGAGCCCTGCCCGGATTGGTGGAGCCCCTGCTGCAGTCCGGGATCCTGACGCCCGAGGGTGATCAGGTCCGTGCGGCGGTCGACATCCGTCCGTACGGCTCCGACGACGGTCTGGACGCCTGGGTCGTCTGCGACCTCACCCCGGGGATGGACGGGCGCACCGACCAGGTCGGTGACGACTACGTGCTCGGCGTCTCGCCGGCCTCGACCACCCTCACCCAGCTCGCCACCCGGACCCCGGTCGGCACCGCCCTCGACCTCGGCACCGGCTGCGGGGTGCAGAGCCTGCACCTGGCCCGCCACGCGGAGCGGGTGGTCGCCACCGACGTCAACCCCCGTGCACTGCGACTGGCCCAGTGGACCTTCGCCCTCAACCGGCTGCAGGTCGACCTGCGTCACGGCAGCCTGTACGAGCCGGTCGGCCACGAACGCTTCGACCAGGTCGTGAGCAACCCTCCGTACGTGATCTCGCCGCCCGACAGTGCCCACCTGACCTATCGGGAGCAGGCCATGCCGGGTGACCAGTTGGTCCGCGAGGTCGTCGCCGGAGCCGTACGGCGGCTCAACCCCGGTGGCACCGCCCAGGTGCTGGCCAACTGGATCCACCCCCGTGGTGGCGACTGGGGCGAGCGGTTGGAGTCCTGGGTCGCCGGGACCGACTGCGACCTGCACGTGCTGCAACGTGAGGTCCTCGACCCGGCCGAGTACGTGGAGCTGTGGCTGGCCGATGCCGGCCTGAACGGCACCCCGCAGTACCGCACGGCCAGCGCCCACTGGCTGGACCATCTGGCGGCGCTCGGGGTCGAGGCGATCGGGATGGGGTGGATCCTGCTGTCGCGCAGCGGCCGCCAGGTCGCCGAGCTGACGGTCGAGGACTGGCCCGGCCGCATCGTCCAGCCGATCGGGCTCGACATCGCCGCCTGGCCGACCCGTTCGGGGCTGGCCCAGCGCCCGCTCGACGAGCTGCGCCGCACCAGGTTCGCCGTGGCCCACGACGTCGTCGCCGAGACCTACGGCCGCCCCGGTGCGGCCGACCCGGCCCGACTGGTGCTGCAACAGACCCAGGGCCTGTGCCGTACCCATGTCGTGAGCTCGGAACTGGCCGGCATCGTGGGGGCCTGTGACGGTGAGCTGGCCCTCGGGGCGATCATCGATGCGGTGGCCCAGATCGTCGACGCCGACGCGCACCAGCTGACCGAGCAGGTGGTGCCCGAGCTGCGCACCCTGGTGCGTCACGGCCTGTTGACCGCGGCCCCGACCCCTGCGGCGGCCGGCACGAGAACAATTGGGGCCACGGGGGCTGCTGGATGATCGTCAACATCGCCATGCTGGTGCTGGCGTTGGTGCTGGTGGCCATGTGTGGAGTCTTCGTGGCCGCCGAGTTCGCCTTCGTCACCGTCGAACGCAATCGCGTCGAACGCGCCGCCGAGTCCGGTGACGCCGGCGCCGAAGGACTGCGCAAGGCCCTCAAACACCTGTCCACACAGCTGTCCGGGGCCCAGGTCGGGATCACCCTGACCAACCTGGTCATCGGCTTCCTGGCCGATCGCTCGATCGCCGCACTGCTGAAGGGTGTCCTGGTCGGTCTGCCGCCGGCGGTCGCCGAGGCGATCTCGTTGGCGGTGGCCCTGGTGCTGCTCAACGTGCTGACGATGGTCTACGGCGAGCTGGTCCCGAAGAACCTCGCGATCGCTCGGCCCTTCGAGGTCGGCAAGGTCGTGCAGGGCTTCAACCGGGCGTTCACCACCGTCATGTACGGCCCGATCCGTGCGTTGAACAACCTGGCCAACGTGGTGGTCCGGTTGTTCGGGATGGAGCCGCAGGAGGAGCTGCGCTCGGTGCGCAGTCCCGAGGAGATCGCTTCGGTGGTGCGCAAGTCGGCCAAGGAAGGTGTGCTGGACGACGACACCGCCGCCCTGGTGGAGCGCTCGATCCTGTTCGGCACCCGCACCGCCTCGGACATCATGACGCCCCGGATGCGCATGCACCCGGTCAAGGCCACCGATCCGGTGACGGCGGTGATCGAGGCGACCCGACGCACCGGACACTCCCGGTTCCCGGTGCTGGGCGAGGATGCCGACGAGGTCGTGGGCGTCGCCCACGTCAAGCATGCGGTGGCGGTGCCGGTGCAGGACCGCGACAGCCGTCGGGTGGCCAGCATTGCCCGACGTCCGCTGCAGGCGCCGGCCTCCCTGGAGCTCGATCCGTTGCTGACCCTGCTGCGCGGCGAGGGCGGCATGCAGATGGCCGTGGTGGTCGACGAGTACGGCGGCACTGACGGCGTGGTCACGATGGAGGACCTGGTCGAGGAGATCGTCGGGGAGATCTCCGACGAACACGACCGGCTGTCCAGCCAGGGCCACCGGCTGCGGGACGGATCCTGGTCGGTGTCGGGGCTGCTGCGTCCCGACGAGGTCCACTCCCTGACCGGGATCGCGATCCCCGAGGGCGAGCACTACGACACCATCGCCGGGCTCTTCCTGGTCGAGTACGGGGCCGTGCCGGAGCGGGACGCCACGGTCTCGGTCCCGCTGCCGCACCTGCTCGACCTGG
>DVLP01000183.1 GCA_018715445.1 Candidatus Avipropionibacterium avicola
CCGGACGGCACGACCCTGGCGGCCACCTATCCCGATGCCTCGGTGGCGGCCCACCACCGCGACACCGGCACGAGGGTGTTGCGGTCCTTCGGCAGCGAGGAGATCCTGTACGCCCGGTCGATCTGTGTCGACCTCGAACGGCGGATGGTGTGGTGCGGACTGGGCGTCACCCCCTGTCGGGTGGTCGGCTTCCCGCTCGACGATCCGGACGCGACCACCGTCGAGCTGAGCGGCCTGCCCGACCACCTGGTGCCGAGCCAACTCGTGCACCTCGGTGACCGGATCTGGATCCGTGCCGGCAGTGAGTTGTGGAGCTTCGACCCGCAGGACCCGGTGGCCGAACGGGTCGCCGGCACCGAGGCCACCCTCGGCGGTCATCTGTCACCGGAGCATCGCGGCCGGACCTGGACCACCAGCGGCGACGGTGGCCTGTTCGAGATCGACCTGGCGCAGCGACGGGTGGTCCGTACGGTGCCCCTGGGCCTCGAGGGTGGTCTGCTCGGCGCTTCGGTCGACGACGGCGTGCTGACCGGACTGTTCGGCTACCAACGCCCGGCCCTGGTCCGCATCGACCTGGACGAGCAGCGGACGCTCTCCAGCACCGTGGCCGAGGTGGCCGCCGTACCGTCGCACATGGGCGATCTGATCGCGGTGCCCGACACCGACGACTTCATGCTCTCGGCAGGCCAGCAGGGCGACATCCTGCGCTGGTCGCGGACCAGTGACGAGCTCAGCGCACCGGTGACGATCGGCCAGGTCGAGTCGTGGGCGTGGTCGAACGACGGGTTGCTCCACGCCGGGACGTATCCGTACGCCCGGCTGGTCGAGGTCGATCCGCAGCGGCTCGACCAGCCACGGGTGCTGGCCGACCTGCGCGACTCCCACCGCCAGTCCCGTCCGATCGCCGTCCACCCCGGTCGGGGCGCAGTGTGGATGGGGACCACACCCGGCTACGGCCTGCGTGACGGTGCCCTGACCCGGGTCGACCCGGCCACCGGTGAGGTGACGGTGACGATGATGGCCGACGAGACGGTCCATGCCATCGCCGACGACGGCACCGCGCTGCTGGTGGGCACCAGTCCCGAGGCCGGCACCGGGGCGCCGGTCCACGAGGGCACCGGACGCCTGCTGCGGATCGACCCGGAGACCCTGCAGGTGCTCGCCGAACGCCCGGCCCCGGCCTTGTCGAGCAGTGGCGGGGCCCGGACCTTGGCCGCCATCACCCGGTTCGCCGAGCGGTGGTGGCTGGTGGCTGACCACGCGGTGTGGCAGTTCGACCCGCAGACGTTGGAGGCCGAGCACGTCGCCGACCTCGGGGCCGGGCCGAGCGCGCGGGCCTCGTTCCATCCCGACGGCGACCGGTTGGTCGTGCTGGTCGACGGCGAGGTCTGGACCCTGGACGCCGAGCGGAACGTGGCCCGGATCAGCCAGGGGTGCCACAAGGTGGCCGTCGTCGACGGTGAGGTCTGGGGGATCGTCCGGCCCGAGGGCGGCACCGTCCTGACCGACCTGCGCCGGATCCGCCCGCCACGGCGTAACTGATTTGTCGTGGCGTCGGTCAGCGACGACACTTGAGGGGTTTGCCGAGCGCACGCTGGAAGGACCGAGAAGATGATTGTCGCCAAGGACCTGGAGGTCCGGGCCGGGGCACGCCTCCTGCTGGAGAATGCCTCGTTCCAGGTGACCGCGGGCGACCGCATCGGTCTGGTCGGGCGCAACGGTGCCGGCAAGACGACCCTGACCCGGATCCTCGCCGGGGAAGGACTTCCGGCCAGTGGGACGGTGACCCGGACCGGTCAACTCGGCTACCTGCCGCAGGACCCCCGTGACGGCAACCTCGACGACCTCGCCAAGGACCGGGTGCTCTCGGCGCGCGGCCTGGACCAGGCGTTGCGCCGGATGCGCCGGGCCGAGGAGGAGATGGGCTCGGCCGACGACGCGGTCCGGGAGAAGGCGATGGCCACCTACACCCGCGCCGAGAACCAGTGGATCGCCGGCGGCGGCTATGCCGCCGAGTCCGAGGCCGCGCGGATCTGTGGCAACCTCGGTCTGCCCGAACGAGTCCTCAACCAGCCGTTGCGCACCCTCTCCGGTGGTCAGCGCCGTCGCATCGAGCTGTCGCGGATCCTGTTCTCCGGTGCCGACACGTTGCTGCTGGACGAGCCGACCAACCACCTCGACGCCGACTCCATCCTGTGGTTGCGAGGATTCCTGCAGTCCCATCCCGGCGGCCTGATCGTGATCAGCCACGACACCGGACTGCTGGAAGCCTGTGTCACCAAGGTCTTCCATCTCGACGCCAACCGGGCCGAGCTGGACCAGTACGCGATGGGCTGGAAGAAGTACCTGCTGCAGCGTGAGACCGACGAGAAGCGCCGCCGCCGCGAACGGGTCAATGCCGAACGCAAGGCCGACCAACTGCTCACCCAGGCCGCCAAGATGGGGGCCAAGGCCACCAAGGCCGTCGCCGCGCAGAACATGGCGCGTCGTGCCGAGAAGCTGCTGGCCGGGATCGAGGGCGAGCGTGCCGAGGACAGGGTCGCCAAGATCCGCTTCCCCGAGCCGGCCTCCTGTGGCAAGACTCCCTTGCAGGCCAGGGGATTGTCGAAGACGTACGGATCCCTCGAGGTCTTCACCGGGGTCGACCTGGCGATCGACAAGGGCAGCCAGGTCGTGATCCTGGGGCTCAACGGTGCCGGCAAGACGACCCTGCTGCGGATCCTGGCCGGGATCGAGGAATCCGACACCGGCGAGGTGCTGCCCGGTCACGGTCTGAAGCTGGGCTACTACGCCCAGGAACATGACACCCTCGACCTGACGCGATCGGTGCTGGACAACATGAAGTCGGCCAGCCCCGACCTCAACGAAACCGAGGTGCGCAAGGTCCTGGGCTCGTTCCTGTTCTCCGGCGACGACGTCGACAAGACGACCAAGGTGCTCTCCGGCGGCGAGAAGACCCGCCTCGCCCTGGCGATGCTGGTGGTCTCGGCCGCCAATGTCCTGCTGCTCGACGAGCCGACCAACAACCTCGACCCGGCCTCCCGCGAAGAGGTGCTGAACGCGATCCGCACCTATGCCGGTGCCGTCGTGCTGGTCACCCACGACGAGGGCGCAGTGCAGGCCCTGGACCCGGACCGGGTGCTGGTGCTGCCCGACGGCGTGGAGGACCTGTGGTCCCCGGAGTACGCCGAACTGATCTCGCTGGCCTGAGCCGAGTCTGACCGCCCCCGGACGGTCGCTCCATCATGTCCCGGTTGCGGAAAGCGCTCACACGCTGCATGCTAGAAACCGGTTGCTCTCAATGAAGGAGACATGATGACGATGCTGTGGAGCCGCAGGGGAGTCCTCGGCGCAGGCGCCGGACTGGCCGGACTGGGTGCGCTGTCGGCCTGTGGTGGGTCGACCACGCCCGCCCAGGGTGGCGGCGGTGGGCCGATCCGGTTCACCTGGTGGGGCGGTGAGTTCTACGACGACCTCACCAAGCGGATGGTCGCCGAGTTCACCGACCAACATCCCGACATCGAGGTGGCCTTCGAGCCCGGGTCCTGGGACGGCTACTGGGATCGTCTCGCCACCCAGGTGGCCGGCAACGACGCCCCGGACGTGATCAACATGGACGGCAAGTACGTCGCCGAGTACGCCGGCCGCGGTGTGCTGGCCGACCTGGAAGAGCTCGGCGTCGACCTCTCGGCCCTGTCGGAGGCCGACCGGGCCGCCGGCACGGTGGACGGCTCGGTCCGGGCCGCCTCCACCGGGAGCAACTCCTGGCTGATCTTCGCCAACCCCACCCTGTTCGACAAGGCCGGGGTCGACATCCCCGACGACACGAGCTGGACCTGGGACGAGCTGTACGAGCTGGCCACCACCCTCACCGACTCCGGGGTGGTCGGGCTCAACGGCGGCGGTTCCTACGCCGACCTGACGATCTTCCTGCGCCAGCAGGGCCAGGACTTCTTCAGCCCGGACGGGCTCGGCTACACCGATGACGCGCTGGCCCAGTGGTACGCGTGGTACCTGCGCCTCATCGAGGGCAAGGCCGGACCCACCGCCGAGCAGGAGGTCGAGGACGCCGGGCTGGGCCTGGAGCAGAAGCTCTTCGGCACCAACAAGGCAGCGATGAGTTGGTTCTGGAGCAACAACCTCACCGCCGTACGGACCGCCACCGGCCATGACGACATCGTCATGCTGCGACCGCCGTCGAGCACCGGTGACCGGGCCGACAACGGTGCCTACCTCAAGGCGTCGATGTACTGGTCGATCAACTCCCGCTCGGAGAACGCGGAATCGGCAGCCGCCCTGGTGGACTTCCTGGTCAACGATCCGGCGGCGGCCACCATCCAACTGCTGAACCGGGGCGTGCCCTCGAGCCAGGCCATGCTGGAGGCGATGGAGCCCGAGTTCACCCCTGATGACGTCGAGGTCGCCGAGCTGATCACCGCCCTGGGGGAGGAGATCACCTCGGCACCGGCGATCCAGCCCACCGGCACCAGTGAGGCTCCGGCCGTGCTCACCCGCAACCTCACCGAGGTCCGGTTCAAGCG
>DVLP01000184.1 GCA_018715445.1 Candidatus Avipropionibacterium avicola
CTCGACCGCGGTCATGAACTGCTCGGCGACCTCGTCGCTGGCGACATTGGACAGGATGTAGCCCTCCGAACCGATCAGTTCGTCGGTCTCGGCGAGCACCGCGGTGCCTCCGTGGCGCACCACCTCACGCGCGGCCGCACCCGACAGCGGATTGGCGCTCACCCCGGAGAAGGCGTCCGAGCCACCGCACTGCAGACCGATCGCCAACGCCGACATCGGGGCGTCGACCCGCTGCTGCTGGCGCACCCCCGGCACCAGGCGCTCGACGGCGGCCACCGCCGCGTCGGCGTCGTGGTCGAAGGAGTGCTCACGGGTGATGACCTCGTACGGGATCCGGATCCAGGACAGGCCATGGTCCTGGGCATGGCGTCGCATCCGTTCGACGGTGATCGTCGAGTGGGGGTGCTCCACCAGCACCACCGCGCCCAGGTTCGGGTTGTCGACCATCCCGACCAGGGTGCGCAGCAGCAGGTCGATGTTGTTGGGCGTCGCCCCGACATCGCCCTCGGTGTGGGCAACCGGCACGATCCCGTCCATCCCGTCGGTGCCGGGCTCGGCCACCAGGTGTTGGGTGCGTCGCGCCACCTCCTCGGCGAAGGCACCCTCCCGCGAGGTCAGACCGACCACCGCCACGTAATTGCGGGTGCCGTACCGCCCGTCCTGACGTGCGAAGCCGGAGAAGGTCCGCGGGTCGTCGGCCAACGGCAACTGTTCGCCGACCCGCCAGCCGTCCTGCGTGGTGTAGCGCCGCCACGGTTCGTTGCGCACCGTGGGCGCATCAGGCAGGTCGGTGATCCCCCGCTCCTGCAGGGCGGCCAGGCTCTTCCCGGTGCAGATGTACGATCCGGCCGCCAGATCGGTCTCGGCGCGGCCGAACGAGGTGCCCCAGGACAGCACCGCCTCGTCGGCGGCGACCGGGCGGACCGCGAAACGGTGCCCGACCGGGACGCGGTGCGCCATCACGACCTCGGTCCCGTCGGCCAACTCGATCCGGGTCCCGGGCTCGAGCTCGACGAAGGCCACCGCCGCGTTGTCCTGCGGGGTCGGAAGTACGGCAACATCGGTCAGGCTGGTCACACCACAAGTCTATGACTTTTGCTGCAAACCGGAGCAATCGGTTCAGCGCAGCTCCGCGAGACGGTCCAGCACCGGTTGCTGACTCGCGATGATCACCGTTCGGGCCTCCTCGGGCCGGAACCAGGCGACCCGGTCCACCTCCGGGAATAGCTGGCGTCGTCCGGAGCGTGGGGGCCACTCCATCTCGAAGGTGCCGGGACTGATCGTGTCGGGGTCGAGGTCCGCCTCGATCGCCCAGGTCAGCACGCGTTTGCCGCCGGACTGCACGATCTCGCCGAGCCCGACCCAGTCCCCGTCGGGGACCACCAGGCCGAGCTCCTCGGTGAACTCCCGTGCCGCCGCGGCCTCGGGATCCTCCCCGGCGCCCACTTCGCCCTTGATGATCCCCCAGGAGCGTGGCCGGCGGGTCCAGAAGGGCCCGCCGAGGTGTCCCAACAGCACCTCGTACCCGTCGGGACGGGCACGGTGCAACAGGATTCCGGCGCTGGTACGACTCACGGGTCCAGCCTGCCATCTGCGGCGCAGCACCCGGCCGATGTGATGGGATGTCAGCCTCATGTCGACTGCAGCCACCTCCCCCACCCTCGCGCGACGGCTGGCCCGCGCCGCCGCCGTGGCTGTGCTGCCCTGCCTGGTGGCACTGTTCGTGGCCGGGTCCAGCTGGGACCGCGGTCTGCTGCCGTGGAACCCTCAACTCGCCGATCTGGACGTCTACCTGCGCGCCGCGCGTGCCCTGGTCAGCGGCCAGGACCCGTACCGGATGGGCGAGGCCCTGCCGTTCATCTATCCACCCTTTGCCGCGATCCTGGCGATCCCGCTGGCCTGGCTGCCGTGGACCTGGACCAGTGCCCTGTGGACGATCGGTGTCGCGCTGGCCCTGGTCGCGATCCTGCACCGTGTCGGGTTGCGATCGTGGCGGTTGTCGCTGGTCGCCTCGGCCATGCTGCTCGTGGTCGATCCCGTCCGCGGCAATGTCGAGTTCGGCCAGGTGGGGGTCTTCCTGGCGGCCCTGGTCGTGCTGGACCTGCTGCGCACACCACGCACCGATCGGTGGCCGACCGGGATCGGGATCGGACTGGCGGCGGCGATCAAGCTGACCCCCGGACTGTTTGCGATCCACCTGCTCCTCACCCGCCGCTGGCGATCGGCCCTGGTGGCAGGGGTGACCTTCCTGGTCGCGACGGCGATCGGCGCCGTGGTCGATCCTGCCGGCTCCTGGCAGTTCTGGACCGGCCTGCTCGGTGGCGACACCGGGGTCGGCGACGGCGTGCTCTACCTCTACAACCAGTCACTGCTCGGGGCAACGGCCCGGGTGATGGGTGACACCACCCTGGCCACCGTGGTGGGGCTGGCCCTGGCCGCGGCCGCGGCCGTCCTGGGCGTGGTGGCGGCCCGGGCCTGGCACCACGTCGGTGACGAGGCGATGGCGATCACGGTGTGTGGGCTGGCGACCCTGCTGGCCTCGCCGGTCTCCTGGTTCCACCACTACGTGTGGATCGCTCCCCTCGCGGTGCTGTTGGCGATCCGTCGACGGTGGCCGACCTGGTTCGTCGTCCCGGCCTGGCTGTTCGTCGGATGGGCGGCCACCTCGCCGTACGCCTTCCTGCCCAGCGCCGAT
The DNA here is from genome assembly GCA_018715445.1 of Candidatus Avipropionibacterium avicola. Taxonomy (GTDB): domain Bacteria; phylum Actinomycetota; class Actinomycetes; order Propionibacteriales; family Propionibacteriaceae; genus Avipropionibacterium; species Avipropionibacterium avicola. Next base: position 2,696 of record DVLP01000184.1, read on the forward strand.
CTGGTGGAGCTCGACTACCGGTGGTGGCAGGACGCCTTCAGCGTGGTCACGCCCCTGCTCGGCGCGCTCGTCCTGGCGCTGGGATGGCGCGCCGCACGGATGGTCGACCCGGATCGACCCGTCGTTGACCCCGACAGCTAGGCTCAGCCGCATGGACGTCGTGAAGTATCTGTTCGTGGCCGTACACCTGCTCAGCATGGCGGCGATCGTGGGGGGATGGTTCGCCCGGTTCCGCACCCCGAGCGTGACCGCTGTCCAGCTGATCGGCGCCTGTGGCGCCGTGCTCTCGGGCCTGATCCTGGTGGGTCTGGCGGAGATGGGAGACGGCTCGCTCAACCACGCCAAGATCGGCGTGAAGCTCGTGCTCGCGCTGGCCGTGCTGGGGGCCGCAATCGTCGGCACCCTCAAGGCGCGCAAGGACCAGCCGGTGAGCACCGGACTGGCCCATGCCGTCGGCGGCACGGCCCTGATCAACGTGCTGATCGCCACCCTGTGGCACTGACCCCGGATCGGACACCACCATGGACGTGACGTCGTTGTCCCTGCTCATCGGCACCGCCACCGACATCCGCCAGGTACGGGTGGATCCGACCTCCGGCTCCTGCGTGAACGTCGGGACCGCTGTGCCGTGCGCCACCAATCTGTCGTTGACGCCGGATCCGCTGCGTTCGGTGGTGTGGTCGGCGAGCCTCGACGACGACGGACGGGTCAGCACCGTCCACACCGGCCCCGAAGGGCCTCGGGCAGGGACCTCGAGCCCCACCGGTGGCGCGGTCCCCTGCCACGTCGGCCTGGTTGCCGCCCAGGGGTCGGCCCGTACCGTCGCCGTGGCCAACTACAGCGGACACAACGTCGGCATCGTCTCGTCGATCGATGTCACCGATCCGCGGGGCGGGGCAACCCTGGAGGCCACCGTCGACTTCGGTGAGGGGTCACATCCCCATCAGGTGCTGCCGCTCGGCAACCGCCTGGTCGTCAGCGATCTCGGTCTGGACAGCCTGCACCTGCTGGACCGGGACGACCCGACGAACATCACCGGACGGATCCAGCTCGACCAGGGCGCGGGACCCCGCGACGCCGTACTGATCGGCGAGCACCTGGTGGTGGCGCTGGAGGTCGGCAACGCGGTGGGTCTGGTGCAGCTGGACCGCGACGACGACGCCACGATCACCGGTGGTCGCCAGGTCGCCCGCCACGACTTCACCGGCGCCCCCGAGCAGACCCATCCCAGTCAGATCATCGCCGACAGCCGGGGCCGCGCCCTGGTGCTCAACCGTGGCAGCGACACACTCTGCGTCGTCGAGGTGGCCGATGGGCGGATCACCTCGGTCACCGAGCACGACGTACCGGCCTGGCCGATGGACCTGGTCGAGGTGGACGGCACCGTGCTGGTCGCCTGTCGTGACGCCGATGTGGTCGTCGCGCTGGACCTGGACGATCCGGACACCGAGCTCTTCCGCTTCGCGGTGCCGAGCCCCAATGCGCTGGTGATCCTCTAGGTCCTGGGCGTCATCCGCCGGCAAAGGCGAGCGGTGCGTCCATGTCCCGGGCCTGCCCGACCGGGTTGACCACCGACCACTGCACGGTCCCGGTGGCGTCGACCAGGAAGCTGGCCCGCAACGCACACCCGGCGCGCTCGTCGAAGGCGCCGAAGGCTCGGCTGATCCGGCCGTGGGGCCAGTGGTCGGTGAGCAGGTCGAAGTCGTAGCGCTCCTGCTCGGCGAACACCCGCAGGCTGAACATGGCGTCACAGGAGAGCGCCAGCACCCGGGTTCCGATCTCCTGCCACCGCGGCACCAACCGCTGCAGCTCGGCCAGCTCTCCGGTGCAGATGCCGGTGAAGGCGTACGGGAAGAACACCAACAGGTACGGCGTCGCCGCCAGGTCGTCGGGACCGACGGGCTCACCGAACTGGGTGCGGGTGCTGAACGCCGGTGCCCGATCACCGGCCGCCGGTGGCATGACTGCAGTGGGGCCGCTGGGCCCCGGGCTCAACGCCGCCCGCCCTTGGGGCGGACCAGTTTGCGGGCCGACCAGTCCTCGGAGACCTGTTGGGTGGAGGTGGCCGCCAGACCCGCAGTCGCGGCGGCCTCGATGATGTCCGCCTCGTCGACATAGCCGTCGCGGCCCACCTTCGGGGTGAACAACCACACGTCTCCGGTCGGTGACAGGTCGGTCAACGAGTCGACCAGGGCATCGGTGAGATCCCCGTCGTCGTCGCGCCACCACAGCACGACCACGTCGACCGCCTCGACGACCTCGTCGACCATTTCAGCGTCGATCGCATCTTCGATCGCGATCCTCAGCTCGTCGTCGGTGTCCTCGTCCCATCCCAGCTCCTGGACGACCATGCCGGGAGTGAATCCCAACCTGGCTCCAACGTCCGACTGGCCTGCAGCCGCGTTCACACAACCCTCCGTCGATGGACTAGCTTCACGGGCGACAGCCTGCCAGACCATCGGTGCGGACGAAAGTCCACCGGCAACAATCGGCGCCCATTTCGGGATCCGGACACCGCCGCGGACCCAGCCCGGAGCAAGGCCGAATCAGCCCAGAACGATGCTGAATCAGCCCAGAACGATGCCGGGACCACGGTGGCCGAGTGCGGTGAGGATGTAGTTGCAGGTCAGGTCGTCGCCGTGGGCCAGGCCGAAACGCCACATCCGCGCATACAGCTCGTCGACCACCTCGCGCAGCTCCGACGGCACGGTCGAGCCCTCGGTGATCCCGGTGCGGCGGGCCGGGCGGTCGCGATGGAGCAGGTTGTGACGCTGCCCCGGATCGTTGACCAGGTCGTACAGCTCGTCGGCGTCGAAGAAGTTGACCACCAGCATCCAGCGGTCGGTCATCACGACCCGCTGGTTGCCGAGGGTCTCGTTGCCGTTGCTGGCGAAGTGCACCTCCCCCGGCCCGTCGAGGGGCTCACCCCGCAGGGCCGGGACCAAGGAGTGGCCGGGCATGGGTGCGGTCGGTTCGCGGCCGCAGAGCTCCATCAGGGTCGGGCCCAGGTCGATCATCGAGACCAGGTCGGTCACGGTCGTCCCGCGGACGTCCTCCCCCAGCGGGGCGCCGCCGATCACCAACGGCACGTGGTAGGCCGAGGTGAAGGCCGGCAGGCCCTTGCACCACAGGCCGTGGTCACCGGCATAGTCCCCATGGTCGGAGAGGTAGACGAAGATCGTGTCCTCGAGCTGGCCGGAGGCCGCAACCGCGTCACGGACCCGGCCGAACAGGTGGTCCTCGTAGCTGCAGAAGGCCAGGTAGTGGCGCAGTGCCTCGCGGTGCTCCTGCTCGGTGAGCTGGTCGAACCGGTCACGGATCCGACGGTAGAGCGCCGGCTTGTCGTGCATCGGGTCGTCGAAGGTCTCCGGGAGCTCGATGGCGTCGAGGTCGTACAGGTCGAGGAACTCCTGGGGTGGCTGGTACGGATCGTGCGGCCCCAGCGTGCCGACGTAACTGATCCATGGCTGGTCACCCTCGGCAGCGGAGGTGATGAACTCGATCGCCGAGTCGACCACGGCACGGTCGCCGTACGGGTCGGGGTTGACCCGGTAGTGCACGTAGTCGGTGTAACCGGGGCGCAGGATCTCGCCGGGGCGACGTTGCCGCCCGGGGTCATGGTCGACGGCAGCCTGCGCGGCGAGCTCTCGGTCGCGCTCGGTCGCGGCGGCCCGCTGCTGCTCCTCGGTGGCCTCGCCGGCGGCACCGGGGGCGGTGACCAGGCACTCCTGCCAGCCGACGTCACGCGGGTTCAGCGTGTTGCTGACATGCCACTTGCCGGCGAAGCCGAGGCGGAAGCCGGCCTCGGCCAGGTCCTGGGACCAGAACCGGGTGTCGGCGTAGGGGGTCCGCCGCAGCGCATTGGCGACGTTGACGTTGTTCCACACCCCGTGGGTGCTGGGGGGCAGGCCGGTGAGGAAGGAGGTCCGCGACGGACAACAGTGCGGCGACACGGTGTGGGCGCGGGTGAACGTGACCCCGTCGGCGGCCAACGCGTCGACGTGCGGCGTGATCGCCTTGAGGGGATCGCCGGGCAGCACGGTGGCGCCGCGCTGCTGGTCGGTCATGAACACGACGATGTTGGGGATGGTGGGAAGGCCCTGGCGCGACACGCAGCCGAGGCTACCGGGTGTCCACCGTGGGCCCGCCCGGGTGCACATTGTCGGGACGGGAGTGACACACTGGGGGTTGCGTGGTTTCCCCGACACCGGGAGACCGGGCACCAGACGACCTGACAAGGAGCGCAGAATGGCCACCCGCCCTGGCGATCGCCCTGCCATCACAGCACATGGCATTCCGAGCCAGCTTCCCGACACCGACACCGAGGAGACCGCCGAGTGGCTGGCGTCTCTGGACGGTCTGGTCGACGAGTCCGGCAAGCATCGCGCGCGCTACGTGATGTCGAAGCTGCTGGACCGCGCCCGGGAGCGCAACATCGGCCTGCCGGCGCTGCGCAGCTCCGACTACATCAACACGATCCCGCCGGAGGCCGAGCCGTACTTCCCCGGTGACGAGGACGTGGAGCGCCGGATCCGGGCCTTCGTCCGGTGGAACGCCGCGGTGATGGTCTCCAAGGCCAACCGCAAGGGTCTCGAGGTCGGCGGTCACATCGCCACCTACCAGTCGGTCGCCAGCCTGTACGAGGTGGGCTACAACCACTTCTTCCGCGGCAAGAACCATCCCGGTGGCGGTGACCACATCTACTTCCAGGGCCACGCCTCCCCCGGCAACTACGCCCGCGGCTACCTCGAGGGTCGGCTCACCACCGACCAGCTCGACGGCTTCCGCCAGGAGGTCTCCCTCGGCCCGCACAAGGGGCTCTCGTCCTATCCGCACCCGCGGTTGATGCCGGACTTCTGGGAGTACCCGACGGTCTCGATGGGCATCGCCTCGATCGCCTCGATCTATCAGGCCCGCTTCAACAAGTACCTCCACAACCGTGGCATCAAGGACACCTCGGACCAGCACGTCTGGGCCTTCCTCGGTGACGGCGAGATGGGTGAGCCGGAGTCGCTGGGCGCGATCACGGTGGCGGCCCGCGAGGGACTGGACAACCTCACCTTCGTCATCAACTGCAACCTGCAGCAGCTCGACGGGCCGGTCCGCGGCAACGGCAAGATCGTCCAAGAACTGGAGTCGGTCTTCCTCGGTGCCGGCTGGAACGTCATCAAGGTTCTGTGGGGCCGCGGCTGGGATCCGCTGCTGGCCCAGGACCGCGACGGTGCCCTGGTGCACAAGATGAACACCACCCCGGACGGTCAGTTCCAGACCTACTCGGTCGAGTCCGGGTCCTACATCCGCGAGCACTTCTTCGATGATCCGCGACTGGCGAAGATGGTCGAGGGCCTGTCCGACGACGACCTGCGCCGCCTGCCGCGCGGCGGTCACGACTACCGCAAGGTGTACGCCGCCTACCGTGCGGCCACCGAGCACGTCGGCCAGCCGACGGTGATCCTGGCCCAGACCATCAAGGGCTGGACGATCGAGGCCCTGGAGGGACGCAATGCGACCCACCAGATGAAGAAGCTCACCAGCAAGGACCTGCTGGCCTTCCGTGACCGGCTCTACCTGCCGATCCCGGACTCGGCCCTGCAGGATCCGTACGATCCGCCGTACTTCCACCCCGGTGACGATTCGCCGGAGATCGAGTACATGCAGGAACGGCGTCGCAAGCTGGGCGGCTACCTGCCCGAGCGACGGGTCCACCCCGAGCCCATCCCGCTGCCGGACGCCTCGGCCTACGAGCCGATGACCAAGGGGGCCGGGGCCAACAAGGTCGCGACCACCCAGGCCTTCGTACGCCTGCTGCGCGACCTGATGAAGAACAAGGAGTTCGGCAAGCACATCGTGCCGATCGCCCCGGACGAGTTCCGCACCTTCGGCATGGACTCGATGTTCCCCACCAACAAGATCTACTCCGCGGTGGACCAGAACTACGAGTCGGTCGACCGCAAGCTGTTGCTGGCCTGGAAGGAATCCACCCAGGGCCAGCTGCTCCACGAGGGCATCTCCGAGGTCGGCGCGATGGGGTCGTTCATGGCGGCCGGGTCGTCGTACGCGAACCACGGTGTGCCGATGATCCCGGTCTACATCTTCTACTCGATGTTCGGCTTCCAGCGCACCGGCGACTTCATCTGGGCCGCCACCGACCAGTTGGCCCGCGGCTTCCTGGTCGGTGCGACCGCCGGCCGCACCACGCTGACCGGTGAGGGACTGCAGCACGCCGACGGGCACTCGCCCCTGTTGGCCTCCAGCAACACCGCGGTGATGCACTACGACCCAGCCTTCGCCTACGAGGTCGCCCACATCACCCGCGACGGCCTGCAGCGGATGTACGGCTTCGGAGACGGTGAGTCCGGCGAGGACGTCGTCTACTACCTGACCGTCTACAACGAGCCGGTCCCCCAGCCCGCCCAGCCCGAGGGTCTCGACCCCGAGCAGATCATCAAGGGGCTGTATCGGTTCGCCGATGCTCCCGAGGGGGTCGACGGCCCGCGGGTGAACCTGTTCGCCTCCGGTGTCGGTGCTCCTTGGGCGATGGAGGCCCGCGACATCCTCGCCGAGAAGCACGGCGTCGCGGCGAGCCTGTGGTCGGTGACCTCGTGGAACGAGCTGCGTCGTGAGGCGCTGGAGTGTGACGCGTGGAACTTCGCCCACGCCGACCAGGATCCCCGGGTCCCCTATGTCACCCAGCAGTTGGAGGGTGTCGAGGGCCCGGTCGTCGCCGTGAGTGACTTCATGCGCGCCGTGCAGGACCAGATCCAGCAGTGGGTCCCGAACCGCTACGTCTCCCTGGGCGCCGACGGCTTCGGCTTCGCCGACACCCGTCCGGCCGCTCGCCGCTTCTTCAAGATCGATGCCGAGTCGATCGTGGTCGCGGCCCTGCAGTCGCTGGCGGCCGAGGGCAAGTACGACCGGGCGGCTGCCGCCCGGGCCTACGACGACTACCGGATCGCCGACCCGACCGCCGTGGCCGATCGTGCCCAGGAGGGCGGCGACGCCTGACCCCTTCGGTCCCCGAGCCCGTCGAGGGGCAGCGAGTCGGTATCGTGCCACCATGCCCGATGCCGCCGCTGCTCTCTGCCTGATCGCCGACGAACTCCGCTCGATGGCGGCAGCGGCTCGACGATTCTCGAGGGATCCGCATGAGTTGGAGCGGGCCGATCGCACGATGGCCACGGCCGCTCGGAT
>DVLP01000185.1 GCA_018715445.1 Candidatus Avipropionibacterium avicola
CCGATCTGGCCGAGATCGCCGAGCTGTGCCTGACCGCAGGCCACCGCGCCCTCTTCGTGCACCCCGACGGGATCGGGGTCGCCCTGGTGGAGGAACTGCTCGCCCGCGGGGTGGACATCCCCGGCGAGATGCATGTGGTCAGCTACGACGACGTGTCGGCCACCGCCGGTCCGATCCCGTTGACCGCGGTCGCTCCGGCCAAGGAGGAGCTGGGCTACGAAGCCGTACGGATGGCGCTGCACCAGATCGACGGCAGCACCCGGACCGCGATCCAGAACCTCGCGCTGATGCCTCGGTTGGTGATCCGCGACTCCGCCCCCGCCTGCGAGCCGGTCCCGCCCAGCAGCCCGGATGCTTCGTAGGCTGGCCCGGTGACTTTTGACAGGTATGTCGGTGACGTCCTCGCCCCCGGTCGTTCGGTCCGGCCCACCCGGGCCAGCCTCGAGACCGTGGCCGAGAACGGTCTGGTCGTGGAGGACGTGTCGAGCGGCTTCTGCGGTGCCGTGGTCCGTTGCGAGAACGGCCTGGTGGTCCTGGAGGACCGTCACGGCAAGAAGCGCAGCTTTCCTCTGGGGACAGGCTTCTGGGTCGACGGCTCACCGGTCGACCTGGTCGCCCCGACCCGGCGCAAGGCCGGGCGTGAGGCCATGGGACTGCCACCGACCCGTACGGCCTCGGGATCACGCTGGACCGCGCCGGAGCCGGCCAAGGTGGCCCTGCCGAGCCGGATCTACGTCGAGGGCCGTCATGACGCCGAGCTGGTCGAGAAGGTCTGGGGTGACGACCTGCGCCATGTCGGTGTCGTCGTGGAGTACCTCGGCGGGATCGACGACCTGCCCGGCATCGTCGACGAGTTCGCCCCGGTGGCCGGTCGTCGCCTCGGGGTGCTGGTCGACCACCTCGTGCCGGGCAGCAAGGAGAGCAGGATCGCCGATCAGGTCCGCGGCGGTACCCACGGCGAGTTCGTGATGATCGGCGGGCACCCCTTCATCGACATCTGGGCCGCGGTGAAGCCGGCCTCGGTCGGGATCGACGGCTGGCCGAACGTCCCCCGTGGAGAGGACTGGAAGTCCGGGACCTGTGCCCGTCTCGGGTGGCCCCATGCCGACCAGGCCGACATCGCCCGGGTCTGGCAACACATCCTGGGTCGGGTCAGGTCGTGGAACGACCTCGAACGCGCCCTCCTCACCGAGGTGGAGCGTCTCATCGACTTCGTGACCCAGGACCACCCGGGCGAGGGCTGAGCACAGCCCCCGGCCGGGTGGTTCTGGGCGGGTGGTTCTGGACGACGGTCAGCTGTCGCAGGCGGGCACCTTGTCCCGGTCGGCGCGGACGTACTGGGCGCTCACCCAGTTGCCGCCCGAGAGCAGGTACCAGTCGCGGGAGCCGTCGACGTCGCCGCCACGGTCGACGCTGCAGACCAGTTCCACCGCGGTGTCGACCGGGATGGTGCCGATCCGGGTGTCGCGGACCGACGGCCCGTTGCGCACGTTGAGGTCACCGGTGGTACGGCCCCGGGCGTTGCCCAGGCCGGTGTGACAGGGCTCGACCTCACCGGCATGGCGGACCAGCGTGGCCGAGATCCAGCCCTTGCCGTCGCTCAGGGCGTACCAGTCGCGGTCCTGGTCCGGACCGACCGGGCTGCCCGGCGACACGCAGGCGATGTCGACGTCGGTGCCTGCGGGGTAGATCTTGCTGATCCCGGCGCTGGTGCCCGGTGCGGTACGGATGTTGGCATCGGCGATCACGCGCGGCAGATCGTCCTGCGGCGCTGCCTGGGCCATGCCGGCCCCGGACGCGGCGACGGCGGCGGCCATGCCGGCCGCCATCAGGCCTCCGGCCGCCCTGCGGGCGAGGGTGCGGGTCGTGGCGCGAGTCGTGCTGCGGGTCATGATCAGTACCTCTCGTTGTCCGGTCGGTTGGTGAGGGCCTCTCACCGGACATACGCCTGGGCCGCAGCCCGGGTTGCATCGATTTCTCGTGCAGCCGGATCAGGGTCAGTCGAGCAGGTCGCGCACGATGCCGTCGGCGAGTAGCCGCCCGGCCAGGGTGAGCCGCAGGTGTCCGTCGACCACCTGGGCCCGACCTGCCGCGACATGGGCCGCCACCCGGGCCCGTTCGCTGGTGGTGAGCACGTCCAGGTCCAGGCCCTCGGCCAGACGCAACTGCAACATCACCTGCTCGACCCGGCGGGTTTCAGCGTCGAGGGTCTCGCGGCCCTGGGCCGGCGACACGTCCTCGGCCAGCCTTGCGGCCCACGCGGCGGGGTGACGCACGTTCCACCAGCGCACTCCCCCGACGTGGCTGTGGGCACCGGGCCCAACACCCCACCAGTGACCACCGCGCCAGTAGGCCAGGTTGTGGCGGCACCGGTCGGCCTCGGACCGGGCCCAGTTGCTCACCTCGTAGGCCGACATCTGTTGGGACACAAGGGTTTCCTCGGCCTGCAGGTAGCGCTCGGCATGGACGTCGTCGTCGATGTCGGCGAGCTCGCCTCGGCGGACCTGGCGGGCCAGGCGGGTGCCCTCCTCCACGATCAGGCTGTAGGCGCTGATGTGGTCGGGCCGGCAGGCCAGGGCGGCATCGAGGCTGCGCTGCCAGTCCTGCTCGCTCTCCCCCGGCGACCCGTAGATCAGGTCGAGGCTGATCGAGGCGAACCCGGCGGCGCGGGCCTGCTCGACCACCTCGTCCACCCGTCCCGGGGTGTGCTGGCGCTCCAGCACCTGCAGGACGTGCGGCACCGCCGACTGCATCCCGAAGGAGATCCGGGTGAACCCGCCGGCCACCAGCCGGTCCAGATCGGCGCGCGTGACCGACTCCGGGTTGGACTCGGTGGTGACCTCGGCCCCGGGCTCCAGCCCGAAACGCTGGTCGATGTCGGCCAGGATCCGTACCAGGTCCTCGGCCGGCAGCAGGGTCGGCGTCCCACCGCCGAAGAAGACCGTGCCGACCGGCGGCGTGGTGCCCAGCACCCGGGCCGCCAGGTCGAGCTCGGTCCGTACCGCCTCGGCATAGCTGTCGCGACTCGCACCGGGCTCGCTGCCCAGCTCGCTGGCGGTGTAGGTGTTGAAGTCGCAGTAGCCGCAGCGGGTACGGCAGAACGGGACGTGCACGTAGACCGAGAAGGTGCCGTCGGCGAGCTCACCCAGCGCGGCCGCCGGGAGTCGACCGTCGGCCGGGGCCGGGTCACCGTCGGGGGGCTGGGAGGGGCTCACGCAGCGACACTGTAGACCCACCGCCGGACATCACCGCTCGTGGTAGAAAATTCAATTAGGCTCCGTCGTTGTGAACCGTCCGCGCCGCCGACCCGGCAGCCCCTCCCGCAGCAGGGACGCCCCTGCTGCGTGGCTGCTGTTGGCGCCCAGTCTGGCCGGGGTCACGGCCTTCCTGGTGCTGCCGATCCTGGTGGTGATCTGGCTCAGCCTGAATCGCTGGGACCTGTTGGCTCCGATGAAGTTCGTCGGACTGTCCAACTGGACCGACGTCCTGACCACCCCCGCGTTCGGGCACTCGCTGCTGGTCACCGTCTGCTTCGTGCTGATGGTGATCCCGCTCCAGACCGCACTCGGGCTGTTGATGGCGTTGCTGTTGGGCCGCGGCCTGCCCGGCTCGGCGCTGTTCCGGGTGATCTACGTGATCCCGTGGGTCTGCGCCCCGCTCGCCCTCGGTGTGGTGTGGAAGTGGATCTTCGCCCCGTACGGCGGTGCGATGAATGCCCTGCTGGGCACCGACATCGAATGGCTGACCAGCCCGTCGCTGGTGCTGCCCGTGATCGCCGCAGTCAGCATCTGGTCCCAGGTCGGCTACGTCACGCTGTTCTTCGTCGCGGGCCTGGCCGGGATCCCACCGCAGATCCTCGAGGCGGCCGCGTTGGACGGGGCCGGCCCCTGGCAGACCCTGTGGCGGGTCCAGCTGCCCCTGCTCGGCCCGACGATGTTCTTCGTGCTGGTGACCGGGGTGATCTCCAGCTTCCAGGCCTTCGACCAGATCTACGCCCTGGCCCCGAACGGTGGCCCGCAGGGCGCCAGTGACGTGATCGCGGCGCGGATCTACTTCCAGGCCTTCGGTGGGGCGTTCGACCTGGGCCGGGCCTCGGTGATGGCGATCGTGCTGTTCGTCGTGCTGATCGTGGTGACGGTGCTGCAGCAGCGATTCTTTGCGAAGCGAGTGGTCTATGACCTCTCCTGACACTTCCCTGCCCACCCCACCGTTGTGGGAGCGCCAGCGTCGCCGGCTGCCGGCCACGATCGTGGTGTACGCCGTGCTGCTGTTCGGCGCGGTGATCACCCTGGCCCCCTTCGCCTTCAGCCTGATGACCGCGCTGAAGACGCCCAGCCAGTTCGCCTCGACCTCACCGCTGTCGTGGCCGGCCCCACCCACCGGGGAGAACTTCTCCGGCCTGTTCGGTGCCCACGGCTTCGTCTCACCGGTGGCGGTCACCGCCCAGGTGGTCGCGGTGGTCCTGATCGGGCAGTTGTTCTTCTCGATCCTGGCGGCCTTCGCCTTCGCCCGTCTGGAGTTCGTCGGGCGCGACGTGCTGTTCTGGATCTACCTGGCCACCATGATGGTCCCGCAGGTCGTCACGGTGATCCCGCTGTACGTGATGTTCACCGAGATCGGGCTGCGCAACACCTTCTGGGCCCTGATCCTGCCGTTCCTGTTCGGCTCGCCGTACGCGGTCTTCCTGCTGCGGGAGTACTTCCGCGCCATCCCCGAGGACCTGGTCGCCGCGGCCCGGATCGACGGAGCCTCCACCTGGCAGATCCTGTGGCTGATCATCGTGCCCCTGTCGCGCCCGATCATCGCGACCCTGGCCGTGATCACCGTGGTCACCCACTGGAACAACTTCATGTGGCCGTTGATCATCACCACCGGTCCGGACTGGCAGGTGATCACGGTCGCCACCGCGGCCCTGCAAGGTCAGTACAACGCCAACTGGACCCTGGTGATGGCCGCCACCACCACGGCGATGGCGCCGTTGTTGATCCTGTTCGCGATCTTCCAACGCACCGTCGTCAACTCGATCTCGCTCACCGGCTTCAAGTGATCCGGTGACCGCACCACAGGAGGAAATGCTCATGTTCACACCAACCACACCCGACTCCGTCCTCGGCCGTGGGCTGTCGCGGCGCCACCTGCTGGCCTCGGCCGCCGGTGGTCTGGCCGTCGCCGGTCTGGCCGCCTGCTCCCCTGCCCAGCAGGGTGAGCAGGGCCCCGGCGGCGGCAGCAGCGGATCCGGAGGCGGTGTCTCCGGCAAGGTCACCGTCCGGCTGTGGGACGAGCAGGTCCAGGCCGCCTACGACGAAGGCTTCGCCGCGCTGATGGACAAGACGCCCGGACTCGAGGTCTCCACCGTGCTGGTGCCCTGGGACGACTACTTCACCAAGCTGCGCACCGATGTCGGCAGCGGTGACGGTGACGACATCTTCATGATGAACAGCTCCTACATCCAGCCGTACATCACCAACGACCTGCTGCTGGAGATCGGCAGCGACTTCGACGACCTGCGCGGTGACTGGATCGAGCCGGCCATCGAGCAGTACTCGCAGCAGGACGTCCTGTACGGGGTCCCGCAGCTGACCGACGGTGGCATCGGGGTCTACTACAACGAGGAACTGCTGGCCAACGCCGGCGTGACCCCCGACGAGGTCGACGCCCTCACCTGGGGCGGTTCCTCCGACAGCTACATCCAGCTCGCCCAGAAGCTCACCCAGGACAAGTCCGGCACCTGGGGCGACGAGTCCGGCTTCAACGGGTCCAAGCCGGCCCAGTGGGGATCCTCGGCCGCACAGGACCTGCAGGGCATCTACTACAACTTCCTGGGATCGGCCGGTGGCCAGTTCCAGGACGAGAACGGCAAGTTCATCTTCGCCAGCCCCGAGGGCGAGACGGCCTTCGGCTACCTCGTCGACCTGATCAACAAGTACAAGGTGGCCCCGGCCGCCTCCAACACCAACGACAACGGCGACTTCGTCCGTGACCAGTTCCTGCAGGGCAAGGTGGCGACCTTCCAGTCCGGCATCTACAACCTCAAGAACATCGCCGACGGCGCGAAGTTCAAGTGGGGCATCGTGCACATCCCGACCGGACCCCAGGGTCGGGTCTCGGTGGTCAACAACGTCATCGTGTGCGGCAACGCCGCCACCAAGAACGCGGAGGCCACCACCGAGGTGCTGCGCTGGCTCGGGTCGGCCGAGGGTGCCTCGTACATCGGCAAGAGCGGCGCGGCCCTGCCGGCCGTGACCGGCGCCCAGCAGTCCTTCACCGACTTCTGGGCCGAGGAGGGTGTCGACCCCTCGATCTTCGCCGAGCAGGGCCAGGGCGACTCGATCGGTGCTCCCACCGGGGAGAACTACAACGCCGCCTTCGCCGCCTGGAAGCCGCACTTCGACGAGATGTTCCTGGGCCGGACCCCGGTGGCCGAGGCACTGGCGGCCGCTCAGGAAGCAGCCAACGCCGAGATCGACGGCTGAGTCCGTTCACGGTGTGGGGTTGCCGTGGCGCAATCGCTTGCACGCTGCTACCGTCGGATGTGCTCGCCAGCACCGGCGAGTCTGCACGTAGACCGTGAGGAATCATTGTGAGCAACTCAGACGTCACCTCCATCGGCGTCATCGGCATCGAGAACAGCCATGTCAACCACTTCATCCGCCACCTGAACAACGAGAACCGTCACCCGGGCTTCCGGGTCACGACCCTCGTCGGAGGTGAGCCGGAGCGTCGTGCCGAGCTGTCCGAACTGGGCGCGATCGACCAGCAGGTCGACGAGCCGGCCGAGCTGCTCGGCAAGGTGGACGCCGCGATCATCAGCACCCGTGACGGCGGGCTGCACGCCGAGCAGGCCCTGCCCCTGCTGAAGGCCGGCATGCCGGTCCTGGTCGACAAGCCGTTGGCCGCCTCGGTCGCCGACGCCGAAGCCATGATCGCCGCCGCCCGCGAGAACAACGCCCTGCTGCTGTCCTCCTCGGCGCTGCGCGCGGTGCCCGAGATGGCCGACCTCAGCCAGATCGACTCCGCCGAGCGTGGTCGTACCGCTGCGGTCAACGTGATCGGTCCGGCCGATCCCGACTCGCCGTACTCGGGTCTGACCTTCTACGGCATCCACGAGGTCGAGGCCGCGCTGGAGATCTGTGGCAACGGCCCGTTCGGCGACGTCTCGGTGCAGCGTGTCGACGGCTGCATCGTCGCCACCACGGTGATCAACGACATCAACGTGACGATCACCTTCGTCACCGCCGATGACCAGGGCCAGATCAAGTTCTTCGCCTCGGTCGCCGGCCGCCACGGCATCACCCAGACCCCGCTCACCCTGAGCGCGGACTACAACGCCCCGATGCTGGACATGTTCATCGAGATGATCAGCTCCGGCAAGGCGCCGGTCTCGGACGAGCTGCTGCTGCGTCCGATCCAGCTGCTCGAGGCCATCGTCACCCAGCTCTGAGCCGTTCGGTCCGTGCCCTCCCCGGCCACCGGGGAGGGCACGACTGTCTCCGGACCGGTTGCAGTGCCGGGCGGGTTCAGTGCCGACCGTGACGCAGCCGGACGAACTGGCGCAGCAGCCGGGTCGTCGACGGCGTCGGGCGCACCGTCATGACATCGACGGGTAGGCCGAAGCGTTGCCGGCTCACCGACTTGGCCACGCTGAACTCGGTGATCCCTTCCACACCGTGGATCCTGCCGAAACCCGAGTCGCCGCGCCCACCGAAGGGCAGCGTCGGCACCGCCATGAACGCCAGCGCCGAGTTGACCATGACGGTCCCGCAGCGCAGTGCTGCGGCCACCCGCCGCGCCGTCGCCCGATCGGCGGTGAAGACACTGGCGGCCAGTCCGAGCGGTACGGCATTGGCCCTGGCCACGGCATCGTCCAGGTCGCGCACCCGGTTCACCACCAGCAGCGGACCGAAGGTCTCCTGCTGCACGGCCGCGGAGTCCTCGTCGACATCGACCACCACGATCGGGTCGACGTACGGCGCACGGACGGCGCCGGCCCCGCCGTGGCGCACGGTGCCGCCGTGCTCCACGGCGTCACGCAGGTGCGTGGTGACCTGCTCGTCGGCCCCCGGCATCACCATCGGCCCGTACGAGGCGTCCGGCTCGGGCCCGGCCACCACGCCGACCAGCTCATCATCCAGTGCAGCAAGGAATCCCTCGGCCACGGTGTCGACGACGTAGACCCGTTTCACGCCGACACAGGTCTGCCCGGCGTTGCTGAACGAGCCGTACACCGCCGAGCGGGCGGCCGCCGCCAGGTCGGCATCCTCGGCGACGAGCATCGCGTCCTTGCCACCGCACTCCAGCACGACCGGGGTGAGCGTCTCGGCCGCTCGGGCCATCACGGCCGAGGCGGTGCGGGTCGATCCGGTGAAGGCCACCTTGTCGACCCCGGCATCGATCAGGGCCGAGCCGACCGCACCGTCACCGGTGACGGTCTGCAGCACCGGATGCTCCGGCACCGCCCGCCACCACAACCGCGCCAACAGCTCACCGACGCCGGGGGTGAATTCGCTCGGCTTGAAGACCACCGCATTGCCGGCGGCCAGGGCGTACCAGATCGAGCCGCCGGGGGTGAACAACGGGTAGTTCCACGGCCCGATCACCGCGACCACCCCGTACGGCTCCCGTCCCACGCTGGCCGCCTGGTTGGCCCCGAGCAGACCGGAGCGGACCGGACGACGCCGCATCACTGCAGCGGCATGGCGAGCCGCCCAGTCCAGATGGGTGATGCTCAGCAGCGCTTCCACGGTCGCGTCGTGCACCGGCTTGCCCGCCTCGGCCCGGATCACCTCGACGAGTTGGTCGAGCTCGGCCACCAGGTGGTGCTTGAAACCGAGCAGGCGCCGACGCCGCTCGGCCGGAGTCAGTCCCTGCCACCAGTGGGCGGCCTCACGTGCGATCCGTACTACCTCGTCCATGACCCCATCCTGCCTGTTGGTGTCGTCAGTACCGTGGGGAGATGGCGACCGACCTCGGATCCTGGGCCCGGCTGTTCCTTCGACTCCAGGCCCAACGGGCCTTCCTGTGGACCTTGGGTGGGGTGCTGCGTGACCCGTCGGCCCAGACCTTCCTGCCGTGGGGGCGCCGCAATCCGTACCCGCTGTACGAGCGGATCCGCGCCCAGGGGTCGTTGGTCCCCACGCGGTTCAACGCCCATGTCAGCGTCAGCCACAGCGTGGTCGGCGACCTGTTGCGTTCGCGTGGGTCCAGCGTCGCTGCCGGCGACCAACGCGACTTCGGGATCGACCTGTCCTTGTTGGAGCTCGATCCGCCCGACCACACCCGCCTGCGCCGCCTCGTGATGCCGGCCTTCAGCCCGCGACGGATCAAGGGACTGGAGCAGACCATCACCGCAGGGGTCCACGACCTGCTCGACCGGGCCGAGGCCCAGCGGGAGTTCGACCTGGTC